>CAXGRW010000466.1:0-4636 GCA_964012125.1 uncultured Rhodopirellula sp. | reverse complement strand
CTGCCTGATTTGACGGTCGTTGCTTTCGGCAGCGAAGTGCACTTCCGAGAGCCAGCACTGTCCTTGAATACGCTTGGCCCAGGTGTCAGTATTCTGGGTTCTCCTGGGTTGAATACTCCTGGGGCAAAAGCGGTCACCGTGTCATCAACGCTTGGGCAGGAGGCACTGATCACGGCGTTGGCAAATGCCATTCGAAGTGAGGGCTTGGCCGTTTCAGAAAGTGGCGCACAACTGAGCCTGCCGAATTCTGTCTCTTTAACTGTTGTGCCTGATCCTCTCATCACTCCGTCAGCATTCACGATCACAGGGACGCCAGGCGTGGGAGCAGGCAATGAACCAATCACCTTGCTGCCGACAGACACCGTTGATGTTATTGCAGATCGGATTGCAGCCGCGGTTAAACAAGCTAATGACGTGGGTGATTTGCCAAATGTCACAGCGGTTCCCAATGGTCGGTCCCTAACGATCCTTGGCGGATTTGTGGGTAATTCTTCCGGCAACCTTACTGCGGGTGGGCTACCTAACGGTGGAACGATTACAGGAGTCGAACTCGTAAACGATCGACTCTACGCTGTCTCGGATACGGGTGGATTGTACGAAGTCAATTCTGGTGAATTGAGCGTTAGCACCGGCAATCGAGAGGTGGGGACTTACGTTTCAACTGCGACTGATTTGGTCGGAATTAATTTTTCCGGCTTACGAGCTGGGCCGATGTCGGTTGCGGATGGTGCATTCAGTGAATTGTTGTTTGGCATCACTGCCAACGGGGATATTCATGCCTTCAATACAAGAGGCGAGTTGCAGCCGATCTTCTCGGGTGGACGCTCTGTCGTTTCGACTGGAGTTGTAGGAGCCCTTGGTCTCGATTTTGCGACTGTGGACTTCAATCTTTGGCACACAACAGGTACGCGTGGTGGCGATCAGGGCCACGGAATTGACGCTCTGCCAAACGGTACACGCGATGAGGTCGCTGGCGGCACAAGTCTTGCGTTCAACTACGAGAATGCAACCTTCGGTGGGAACTTCCCATCAGCCTCTGAGCAACCGACGGTGGAGCCACGAACTGATGGAACTGCAGTAACGAGTTCCTTCAATGTTCCTGGTGGTGCTCGTGGTGCAATCGAAACCAACTCATTCAGTCTGCGGCAGTATGCGTCCGCTGATAAGCCAACACTGTACTACAACTACTTTGCGGCAAACGATGGCAACGATGATCGCCTTCGTGTGTATGTCCTCACTGAAGATGGTGCCCAGCATCTTGTTACATCCAATACATTGGTACGTGGTGCTGATGTGGACGATGATGAGTTTGATGATCCAGCTGAGGAAGGTCAGTACGATGACACTATCGATGTAACTGTTCAGCAGTCCTTTGATAACACTGGGTCATGGCGACAGGCTAGGGTCGATCTTGGCAACTTTGCCGGCATGGACAATCTTCAATTGCGGGTGGAGTACTCGACTGGCGGTACTGCCCTCAGTTCTTCGGATGCTCTCCGGACGGTGAGCGGAAAGGTCCTCGCGAATTCAGTTGATTTGGAATTCGTGGTTGAGGGGAATCAGATTACAGCAGATGCAGAAAAGTTCGTTGTTCAGCTGGCACCATCAGTTGCGATACCGTCCGGAAGTCAGCTTGCTGCTCTGTATGGCGACCCGGCTGAACAGGCACTCGTAACGATTGACGGGCAGGAATACCTGCTAAACGATGGAACTCGAAGTGCACTTGTCGGTCAGGTTGACATTGATTTGTTGGCTGGCACTGAGCCGGGAACCACTTTGGAGCAGTTGAGTGCTGCTGAGATCGCGACGACTGTCACTGCTGCCGTCAATGCTAACCTGCCAGCTAATGTGGTAGTCACAGGTGTGGAACTCTCTGACCCGGTAGATATGCCACCAGCGTTGGGACGCAATGATTTCTTGTATGAAGCAACTTCGTTGCCGTACTCAGGTGGAAATCTGACGATTGAAGGCACAGGCCGGTTGGGGACGCTGAACGGTGTCAATCCACCAACCAACGTGGATGATGTTGATCTCATGCGATTGACCGTGAAGAGCGGGACATTAGTGGAAGTTGATCTTGATCTGCTCGCAGATGATATCGGTCAAACGCCCATCGACTCCGTGATCCGGTTCTTTGACGCTCAAGGGAACGAGTTGACTGCAGTTCCAAACCCGGGAGAAGATAAAGTTCAAACCACTGCCGTTTCGGATGGATTGATGTACATCGGATTCAGCGGAGTCGGGAATGAGGATTATGATCCGCGGGTTGAAGACTCCGCCGAAGCTGGCCAGATGGGTACCTACTCGGCAACGATTACCATGACATTGCCGAGTGTTTACCGGGCAGATGGAAACGTAATCGAATTCTCCGGGGGGCAACAATCGATCGCAGTTTCGCAGCCTGATTTGTTCAGCGTTGTTCAAAACACTTCGATCGATGCGACTGAAGTAGATGTCAGTAGATTTATGACTGCTGCCGAAGTAGCCGGCGAAGTTCAAAGAGCTCTTGCGAATCGCTTTGTTGACGGTGAGGTCGCTCTGCTGCCGACGTCAGGAGCCAGCGTTCGTCTACCAGCACTTCGTATCGTTGATGCTGGACCATTCCATTCCGAGAGTGATCGGTATGGTGAGCAGTTTGCCAGTGGAACTATTGCTGGTACACGCGACAACGCTCATGAGGGAATTTATCTTGATGACTTTGTGATTGGACTCGCGGAACGCGGTGAAGTGGTCAGTGGATCCAATATTGTGGATACACCATTCACAACAGATTTGCGACCCACTTTCTCAACGCCAGCCGATCCAACTTCGGACTTGGTGACGGGTTCTTATACTGTTGAGATTCGTGACGCCAGTGAGTACGTCAATTCACTTCAGAGTGAACAGTTTCGAGCGTTTGATACCAATGAGCGTTTGTCTGAATCCGTAGCGATCACGGCTCAGGGTGCGGTCGACATCAGCGATGGTGATACTTTCACTCTTTCAGATGGTCGCTCTGTAGTGGTCTTCGAGTTTGAGCAAGTTGAGTTGGGCAACGGTGTAGAGCCGGGCAGAGTTGCTGTGCCTTTCACATTGGAGAAACTGGATCTGCTTTCTGGATTTGAGAGAGCAGAAACTGCTGCTGAGGTAGCACGGAACATCGTCACGGCAATCAATAGAAGCGATGTTCAGGCTGTGTTTCAAATCCCGGCTATGCTCGCAGGCGGCATCGATAGCTCAGGTGGAAATCGCATTGATTTAGTGGGTGACGTGATCGTTGGTAACCCGGGCGGCATACTCGCATCGGTGGATCAGAACCGTTTCCGCGGAGACGAGAATCGTGTACGGGAAAGCCAGGGCGTTGTCCTGGTAGAGAATAGCCGCTTCCTCTTCAATGAAGATCACGGAATTGTCATTGACCATGGGTTCACTGCAGAGGTGGATGGTCAGGTCACGCCAGTGATTACACGATACCCTAGAAATCTGGTGGAGTTGAATACGGAGAACCTTGCCAGTGGCGTCGTTGTGCAGAGTAACGTCCTTGCGTTCAACGATTTGGGCGGACTGAAAATTGTTGGTGTTCCGCAGGATGCCGGAGAGACCTTGCGTGATCCTGTCTGGTACGACCGTATTGTCAACAACACCATTATCGGTGGAGATATCTCTCCCGGTCGAACTGCACCGCCAGAGTCGTTTAACGGGATCTTGTTCCCATCCGGCGTCGTTTCGTTCGCGGATTCCGTGGTTGATTACGATCCGACGGCGGGTGGCGTGCCACCCATTGCCATCCATCAGAATCCTGCCAATGCACTTGGCGTCCCAGATGCTCCCGGGATTGGTGCTGAGCCTGATGTTGGGGACACCACTGTTTCACTCGGGTTTGGCGGTTCGCTGACCTTACAGTTTGTTGACAACTTGTTGGCAGGTAATGGTAATGCTCAGCCTGATTTGGTTGTCTTTGAGTCAGGTGAAATCGAGTCGGTTCTGGTTGAAATCAGTCGTGATGGTACGACATTCTTTGATGTCGGAGTTGTTGGTGGACTTGTCAACAGCTTGGATATTGATGCTTATGGTTTCGGAGTGCAGGATCGCTTTGCTTTCGTAAGGGTTACCGATCTTCGTCAAGGTGATCCAAACAGTACCTCGGCAGGTGCCGATATTGATGCGATTGGAGCGATCAGTTCCGCTTCCGTCGAAGCCTACACCCCAGGCGGTATTGGTGTGGAATTAACAGGCAACGCAGCGCCTGTAATGCTGAACAACATCATTTCCAACTCGGATGTCGGTATTGAATTGGATCCCACGTATGATGTGCCACTGCTCGGTGGTAATTCTTATTACCGAAATACGCAGAATGTGACCACCGATGGCAGCGTAGGCCAGTTCGCTCAGGAACTTGCGGATGCTGAGGTGATCTTTGTTGGTGCTCCAACGCTTGTGTTTGCACCTGCTGCAAATGCATCGATCATCGACAGTTCCATCGACTCTCTCGAGGATCGGGCGAGTTTGACAGCTGTCAAGAATCCATTGGGTTTACCGCCTTCCCCAATCATTGCTCCACAGTTTGACGTGAATGGGCAGTTGCGAGTCGATGATCCTACAGTTCAAACTCCTAATGGACTTGGTGAATTCGTCTTCAAGGACAGAGGAGCATTTG
>CAXGRW010000465.1:0-4643 GCA_964012125.1 uncultured Rhodopirellula sp. | reverse complement strand
AGCCGATAACTGTAATCACGCGGCTTAACCGTGCGAGCAACACCACCACCACGACGAACATTTGATCGTCGCGATCCGGCACGGGCGTTACCCGTACCCTTCTGGCGGTACATCTTTTTCGTTGAACCTGCAACTTCACCACGAGTCCGCGTATTGTGAGAACCCTGACGCAAGTTCGCCTGGTACATCACAACCGCATCGTGCAACAACTGCTTGTTGACACTCGCCGCGATTTGCTCGGTATCGATATCGTAAGTACCGACTTCACCGCCGGTCTCATCAAAAACTGTCAGCGTGGCCATATTCCTCAACCCACCTTGTTCGTTTCGCGAATGGTCACAAAGCCGCCATTCGGACCCGGCACAGCACCGCGAACGAGCAACAAATTATTCTCCGCATCCACACGAACCAGCTCAAGGTTGCGGGACGTCGTTTTGGCATTGCCGTACTGGCCTGCCATACGAATACCTTTAAAAAGACGACTCGGAGAAGCACTACAACCTGTACCACCAGCGTGGCGATGCACCTTCTTCACACCGTGCGTAGCTCGCTGCCCAGAGAAGTTATGACGCTTCATCACACCAGCGAACCCACGCCCCTTACTTGTGCCCGTCACATCAACCCGCTTAATCTCAGCAAATTGATCGACCGTGACTTCTGCCCCGACCTCAAGGTCGGTCTCGCCGCGGAACTCGCGAATGAACTTCTGCGGCTCACACCCTGCCTTGGCAACCAACTCAACACCAGCAGACGCAAGCTTCTTAGAACGCTTACTGTCCAACTTAGCAACATGGCCTCGCTCACTGCGACTCGCCAAGCGACGCGGCTTATCCTCGAAACCCAACTGCACGGCTTGATAGCCATCGCGATCTTCGCTGCGAACCTGCAGGACATGACACGGACCAGCCTGGATCACGGTAACAGGCACTGCTCGCCCGTCCTCCAAGTAAACCTGTGTCATCCCGACTTTGCGGCCGAGGATTGATGGTGACATAACTTTCATCTCGCCCCGCTCATACGGGACGCCCGTCATTCGTGTTGGATTCCAAGTTTCGCCTAGCCGAACCACTGACATCAGGCAATCTTCAATGCACCGAGAGCGATTCTGCTCGACCCAAATCAGACTTGCACCGCACCAAGGTTATCGACCGACTTCCGTTCATCCGGAAACTGTCTCTGGTACTTTGTGTGCCGCTACCCGAACCGCCTCATGAGCAACCACGAGACCCGGGTGTCCTTCAGACCGATACTATCTTGCGGACGCCTTAATCTTAATGTCCACACCAGCCGGAAGGCTTAATTTATTTAACGCTTCAATCGTCTTGGCCGTAGCCTGGACAATATCAATCAGTCGCTTATGAGTCCGAATCTCGTACTGCTGCCGAGCCTTCTTATTCACAAACGGCCCAGACAGAACCGTGTAACGCTCCACGCGAGTTGGCAACGGAATTGGCCCGTGCACCTCACTGTGAGTACGCTTGACTGTATCGACAATCTCTTGGGCACTCTGATCTAAAACAGAGTGGTCGTACGCTTCCATACGAATTCGAATTACTTCGTTTGCTCCGGCAGACACAGATGGGTGACCAATGAGAGAGTTGTGTTACAGTGGCCCCTGCAGACCGGATTTGTCCCGAGATCGAATCTCAGCGTTGACTTCCCGTGCTGTCAGGGTGCTCAGGGCTTTTCCCATGAGCGAAGCGAGAATTTAGGGGTCGAATCAAAGTCCGTCAACGGCTCTTGGCCAAACGAGGGGATAATTCTTTGGTACTTTTTCAGTTTTTTCAACCTGAACGGCACGCGACACGGACCGAATAGACTGCAACGCGAACGCCAGAGCCCAGTTTCGGACCCTGCGCAACCGAAAAAAAGCGCCCATTGCACCTATTTGACAACGCAACCCCCCCAAGCCAACAACAGACCCTTTTCGTGATTCGAAAACCAGCAGATCGAGACGGCCCCTGCGAAGCAATGCAAAGGCAGCAAAAAACTCCTCGAAAAATGAAAATTGGCGGTGGAATAGGGCCGCCCTCAGCCCAAAATTCCGAATTTCCGTCGCTTCGCCAGCCGGAAACCCCTCACAACGAGGCAAATCATATTTCCTCGGATGAAAAAGAGCCGCCCGTTGCTGCCGGCCGCGGTGATTCCAAATTGGACCTCCATGACGAGAGCAATGAGACGACAACTGTCCGAGCACCGAGAAGAATTGGGCTGCGGATTCTCGCGGGGTCCTTTGCTCTCATCCCACTGACGCTGCTCATCATTGCTGGCAATCTGAATCCTACGGAACGGGGACTGGGAACACACCAACAACTCGGCCTTCCCCCTTGCTCACTACGCGTTATCTCTGGGATTCGATGCCCTGCTTGTGGCATGACGACGTCATGGTCCTATTTTGTCAGAGGCGACTGGCTGGCTAGCATGAGCACCAACGCGGGTGGTTTTTTGCTGGCATTGCTTTGCGTCGCAATGATGGTGTGTGCTGCTCAAGTGGTTCGCTGCGGACGACTTCCCTCGCCCCGCGTCCAGACCTCGTTAACGATGGCTGGGGTCGGCATCCTGGCCGTGACGCTGGTGGACTGGATCATCCGTTTGCAGTTTTAAGCAAGTCCACGGCTGAGCGCGTGATTGCCGCTTTTTATTCGCCAGAAGCGTGCCTGCACCCCATGGCATTGACGGAATCCTGCGGTGCTCCGACCGACGAAGCGATGCAACAGCGGTTGCTTGATGCGGGAGCGGTTGCCGAAAGCAGAAAAAGACCTCGTTTCGCCCAAAGACGCAAAAATCAGTGTGGCAAGCAACGGCACAAACTTCGTATGTAGAGGCGAAGTCATCGCATTACAAGCAGTGCCAAAGGGAACCCGATCGATGTCGTTGAAAGAAGAATCCGTCAAATCCAACCGCCCCGAATTCAGCAGACGAGCGTTCTGCACGGCGTTGGTTTCTGGAACAGCACTTTTGCAAACTGGTTGCCTTGGTCTGGCATCGAACCTCATGCATGCGGTGGGAATGGACATGATTCCTCCGGAATACGAGGGTTTTGAAGACCTCACGGTTGCCGTCATTACCATCTCCGACAGCAGCTCCTACACACGTGATCAGAAGTCATCAGAGCTCAGCTCATTTGTTGGCAAAATTCTCGCAAGAGAGATCAAGAACGTCAAAATTGTTCGCAATGACAAGATCAGTCACTGGCGTGACACCAACGGTTGGGACTCGCTTGACTTTGCAGAAATTGGTGAAGGTGTCAAAGCTGACAAAGTCATAGGAATCGAGCTTGGAAACTTCAGCCTGCGTGACGGACCCACGCTGTATTGCGGTACTTCTGATGTCACCATCACCGTGATCGACGTTGCCACGGGTGAGGTTGATTTCACCAAGTCGCTGGAAGAGTACCGGTACCCAACGATGGCGGGTCAACACACCAGTGAGACTACGGAATCACGTTTCCGCAAGCTTTATTTACAGACGTTGGCTGAAGAGATTGGCAGGTCGTTCCACCCCTACGACATGTCCGACCGTGTTGCCGCCGACAGCAGAATCGCAAGCAGCTAATGCAGCACCGAGCGATGCTTTGGTCTGCAATTTTTGGTCTCGTGACGCCACCCACAAGGTGCTCAAACGTCTTTCGTGGCTCGGATTTCGGCTTTTGATTCACAACCACCGAGGTTTCGCTGGTACGGTTACACGACCAGCCGTCTTATTTGCCTGACCGCGTTGCCATGCAGCGGCATCGTGCTGTCCGCTGCCCGACAACACGCGCGACAGGGAAGCTACAAAGCCGCCCCTTGGCTTTCACCACAGGCCAACTGCACCCTACTTGGCAGCGGGAACCAGCCTAGCTTTTGGCGTTTTGGATTCACGATCGAATTCGTAGACTTCTTTCTGCTTCGGATCAGCGACAAAAATCGACCCATCGGTTATCGCAATACCCACGGGGCCGACGAGCGGTTCGCCTTCATGCCACTTTTCGGTCTTTCCATCGGGTGTGAATTTCCAGATGCACTTTCCATAGCCATCAGTAACGTATCCATGGTCCCCCGCCCAGCAGAGGCCGTTGGGGTACTTAAAGGGCCTACCGGTAACGATGTCCTCAACGTCTCCACTAGCGACATCAATGCGTTTAACGGCGGCAGCGTCGGGAGTGACGGCCCAGAGCTTGCCATCGGAATCAAATGCCAGCCCACGAGCGTTTACGCGGGCGACCAGCTCCGGCTTCCCACCTTCCACAGGCAGTTTGAAAGTAGCTCGTTTTTCTGCATCACCGGCGTAGATTGTTTTTCCATCAGGACTTATCGCCAACGCCATGACAACTCCTAAATACCCATTCGTCAGCGGTTTGGGCTCAGCCCCCTCAGAATCAATCCAGTAAATTTCCCGAGTCGCAGTGTCCCCAACCAAGACTCCCTTGGTGGGATGGATTGCGACACAACGAGGGCGATTCATCGGCTTCCTCAGCAGTTTTGTCCCCTCAGCGAACAAGACTGTGGCATCACCTGACTTCCACACGCCCGGCAGGTCCAGGTCCACCGTGTAGACGTCATTTCCGCTGACCGCCACTGCAAGCGGGTAAGCGGGGGCAGCCTTGGCCTGTGTGTCAGCAGCCTGTGTGTCAGCAGCCTGTGTGTCAGCAGCCTGTGTGT
>CAXGRW010000464.1:0-4645 GCA_964012125.1 uncultured Rhodopirellula sp. | reverse complement strand
CAGGAAAAGGCGCAGCACTATATCACCGGCTATGCGACGACCTGCTACATCAAGTGCGACAACAACTTTCTGTTTTTCGCTGGTCCACAGCGCACACGGATGGTGGTTGCCTCAGCCGAGGATGGAAAACTGGCATGGACCCACCCGACCGGTAACCTGCAACTAGTGCTGCGTGACGACGGAATCTGGGCCGCAGGGCCACAAAAATCGGAAAACGGCATGAAGCTGGATTACAAGACAGGAAAAGTTCTCGAAACCTTCCCTGCCCGCCGCGCCTGTACTCGCGCTACCGGTTGTGCTGACAGCGTTTTTTACCGGGCAAGCGGTGGAACCGTGCGTGTTCTGACTGATACTAATACGGCTCAGCATATCGATCCCATGCGTCCACCTTGTCAGGATGGCGTACTGGTTGCGGGTGGGCATTTGTATTGGGGACCATGGATGTGCGGTTGTCAGTTATCTCTCTACGGCAACATCGCGTTGCGTCCAGAAGGTACTGATGAAATCAACGACACAACGTCGGAACCAGCACGGCTCGCTGGTGATCTAACGGTCGACGTGCCCTCCATTCATGCAAAGGCCAACGACTGGGTAAGCTTCCGAAGCAACAATGCCCGAAACGATCAAACAAAAAATGCTATTCCTGATAACGTTTCTTTGACCTGGTCAGTTGACCTGGCAGATCATGTGCTTCCAACAGCACCGGTGACAGCTGGTGGGATGGTCTTCATTGCTGATCGCTCGGGCGCAGTGCGTGCGTTTCATGCCGACGGCACCGCCGCCTGGACGACGTATACCGGTGGCCCTATCTATTACGCACCTACGGTTTCCAATAATCGAGTGTATGTGGGATCTGCTGACGGACGTGTCTATGCCATGGCAGCACAAGACGGCCGTTTCTTATGGTCCTATCGTGTTGGCCCCAATGATCGCTGGTTGCCGGTCTACGATCGCCTGATTTCAGCGTGGCCTGTCGCGGGTGGTGTTGTCGTCGAGGGTGACACCGTTTTTGCTGCTGCTGGAATCACTCATTACGACGGAACTCATGTGGTTGCCCTTGATGCCATCACCGGACACCTCAAAGCATCGAATCGAAATTCAGGCACGCTTGAGCAGGAAGTCAACAACGGCATCAGCATGCAGGGAAACCTGACGATGGTGGATGGCGAACTGCGTTTCCTCGCGGGAGGTGTTTATGAAACGGCTCGTTACAATCCTAAGACGCTCGAATGCTTGAACACACCGCTCAAACAAGTATCGTCGCAATATCGAACGGCGTTCTATCCGTACTACCCTGATTACGGCAAGTATGTCTCGCTGGACTACCAATGCGGCGATGGCTGCTCATTGTCACACGATGCAAGCTATGAAGGCAGCCAGTTTGTCAATCTAGCAAGACAACCAGCTCCGCCACCTGGAACCAAAAAACCCGCCAAAGAAGCAGCCCGTTGGGTCCGTCGCGGTGGCACAATGCCCGAGGCTGTATGGTCAGATAAAACGAACCGACGTTTCACCAGCTTCGCTGTCACCGATGAAACACTGTTGGCTACCGGACATCCGGACAACCAACCGGATCAAAGTTTTCTGGTCGCCATCAATACGACTGATGGAACAGACCAATGGATTGCCCCGACTCCAGCCAACGCTGTCAAAGGAGGCACCGCAGTAGCCCCTAATGGTCGAATCATCGTCGCCCTGGAAAACGGACAACTCCTCTGTTTCGACGCCGCTCCTTGATCGTCTCGTGAATGCACGAGCGAACACAGAATCGTTGATGAGTTTCATATGATCATAAACGCGTGTATGGCATAAGCGTTGCGAATACCCCTGCGACTCCCCTGACCTCGTCAAATATCGAAAGTTCGTTCACTCAGAAACTTCCGCTACCAACGAGCGTTAAATCAGTAGTTCCCGGAAATTACACCTTCATCCATCTCGGTGCCTGGCCATGATCCGATCCGCATTCCTGCTCATTCCCATACTTGGTTGCACCATCATGCCAAGCTTCGGCCAAGCACCTCGCGAATCACGGTCCCGTGGCGGTGGTAGTCAGATTCCTCAACCAGGCACCACCCTGCCCACCGTTAAAGCTGTTGATGAACAAGGACGTGATTTTTCCACCGCAAGCTTACGTGGCAACTACACCGTGCTGGTATTTGGCTGCCTGACCTGACCACCTTTTCTTCGCAATGTCCCCAGTTTGGAGACAATCCAGCGTGACTATCAGCCTCAAGGCGTGAAGTTCTACTACATCTACAAGGCACTCGCTCATCCGGAAAATAACGGATACATCACACCGTTCAGTATCAAGGAAAGATTGATGCATGTGGATGAAGCAAAACGGACTCTCGGTTCCAAGATTCCATGGATTTGTGACAACATGGACAACGACTTGAAGCATGCCTTGGGTAATCGACCAAACTCCGAATTCATCATCGACCCTGATGGCAAAGTAGTGGTTTCACGAGAGTGGAGTCGGCCAGAGGAATTGCGTTCCGACTTGGAACGACTGGTGGATCCGGTCACCAAGCCAACGACCCTTAGTGACCTGCAAATGCCAAGTCGGAACCCACCGCAAAAAGCTGCGACTGGAATCGTCAAACGAATAACGGTCCCGGGAAATCTGTCGCCCCTCAAGATCACCGCCAGAAAATCAGAAATACCTCACTACGCAAAACTGCGTGCTGAAATGAGTGGTGACCAAATCTATTTAGGATTCTTTCTCGACCCGCTGTACAAGGTCCACTGGAATAATAAAGCATCAGCGTTGTCCTTCGACATCAAAACGCCGTCAGGTGTTTCTGTAACACCTACCACTGGTACCGCGGAGAAGGTCGAAATCGATGCCGATGCTGATCCGCGTGAATTTCTGGTCACCTTCGCTGGGCGATCCTCAGAACCGATGATCCTCACGGTCAAATACTTTGCCTGTGATGATGCGGAAACATTCTGCATTCCAGTAGAACAGAAGTACGAAGTTTCACTTGAACGTGATCGTGATGGAGGCTCGCGAAGACAATCTGGCAGTCGGATGGCCCAAAATCGTGGGCAAAGCGGGCAATCAAGAATGGGTGAGATGATGCAACGTATCGCCATCATGCGAACACTGGACATCAACCGTGATGGAGAAATCTCGGCAGAAGAAATCGAAGCAGCACCCAAGTCATTACGTCAACTTGATCAGGACCGCAATGACCGCCTCAGCAGTGAGGAGGTGCGAGGTCAAGGATCACGCGGAACTCGAGATCCGCGTTTCAGGAGACCCGGCGAACCCTCGATGCGGCGTTTTGGGGATCCGCGATTTCGTAATTTCGAGTCCGGAAGAAATTCGCCTGCACTGCCTGAAAAGTGATCCATTCCGAGACTCAATCGACTCAAAACAGAAAAACAACTCAGTCGATTACACCTGCGATCTTCCACGTCGCTTTCAAAGCGACACGGTTGAAACAACCGCGTCTCGCGTCTCCGATGGTTATTCGCCGAGTGCTTCTCTGACGAGCGCCTCGATGTCCATGCCACCAGAACCAATTGAATCCATGATAGAGTCGTGCTGTGTTTTTTCCTCGTAGTCTTCAACACGATTGATGATCGTCTGAATTTCCTCGGAAGAGTGCCCTCGCTCGACGAGACAGTCCTTCAAGATTTGATAATTGTCTCCGGTGGATTCCATGTTTCTATTCTCCGATTTTCAGGATTGGCACTTGGGCGAGTTGTTTGACGTGAAGGCTTCAGCGACTGCAGATTCGTTGTGGACGCATCGATACAAAATTAGCATCCAAGATCGCGCCTACGGTATTCTGGTCTAGTGGAAGGCTAGGTCACGCAATGCGCCGTAGTGTGCAGGGCGGCCTACGTAATGAAATCGATTTTCAACGTGCCCCCACCAAACCTATTAATCGCTGCATTCTGACCCTGATGGAAGTCCCAAGTCAGTCACGGCACATACTGCACTCCCAATAACACAACGGCGAACTCAACATCGATCAAGTCGTAAAAAGCACATTCGAGGCCAGTTCCGTCGTCGATTGGCGTTGGATTTCCACGTTTGCTGCTGTCGATCCGCGAAAACGAGACATAGTGAACCGAAAAATTTTCACTCCCAGAAACCGGCAAACCGTGGCATCGATTAGTCTAGCCCCATCGATTAAAGTAAACCGATAAGGTCACATGTTTGGACACTTGGCTAAAAGCATCACATGTGCCACCATATTGGAGTCCAAAGAGCGGCGAGAGATCGTCGGGCTTGGACACAGTCGCGGGCGTGTGACAGGTCACATTAGCACCGCACACATCTTGATGATTGCAGAGCTGCCCAGGTGGTGGAATTGGCAGACACAGGGGATTTAAAATCCCCCGGCTGGTAACGGCTATGCGGGTTCAAGTCCCGCCCTGGGCACTGCAATTTACGGGGTTTTTGGCTCTTTGCGGCACTTCTGAACGATTCACACCAACGCCATCGGTACTAAGCCGTTGGTGTTTTTTTGTGTCTTCATCTTGGTTTCCCTTCTTTTTTGGGGAACCAGTGGGGAACCAAAAATCTGATACCAGTCAACCGCACCATGATTAGCCCTTCAGGAGCAATCGTGATGCCGAAAACAAACGTCTGGCGGAAAAAAACAGTTCGATACGTCCATGCTAAATCTGG
>CAXGRW010000463.1:0-4647 GCA_964012125.1 uncultured Rhodopirellula sp. | reverse complement strand
GAAAAGGCTCCTGACTTTGTCGTGGCTGGCGATCTGCTTGCCGGTTAGTTGTGCGAGACGGAAAATTTTGTACGAGTGACTGATTAAGACTAAATAGGTAAAATAGGATAACTGCGTAGCCTAAATCACCTGAACCCTCTTGTGGACCCCCTTAACTGAACCTATTTTACATCCAACTGGGGGGGTCTTGAGGACTAAAAACATGCTTCAAAAAACTCAAAGGATGTTGAAAGCCCAGTAAGAAAACCCATTACCCCGCAGAATATCCTCGGATTTCAACGATTGCAAGCATTTGGTTTTAAAAAAAAATGATAAAATCCTCACAATCTGAATTCTTTCAAAAAAGTTCGCAAATCCAGTAAAAAAGCTGAGAAACAGGCTTCTTAGCTCATCGTAAAAGCGGAAATCAGCTGATTCAACGGCCATGACTTGGCCATATGAACGATTCCCGTCATGGTAGCGAAGCCTTGTGGTCAGTAGCGATTGCCCCGAGTGGTCGATATTACTCTGGCCATGTGGACATATCACCATTTTTTTACGACCGCCTGACCGAGAACGGCGATGTAAGCGAAGACGTCTCTGATGGACTGCCAAGTGTTGTTGCGGTGGCACTCAAGACGGAACCGACATAGACCTCGCCGTCGACACCCTCGTCTATCTGTTGCTGACGACTCATGACGAACACCGCAGTGCTTCCAGCGGCAACGACTCTGCCGAGATATGTGCGGCTTCCAGATTGACCACCCACATACACACTCACTACCTGGCCCGCAGTCAACCCACTAAAGGTTACCCGCAGCCCTCCGGTATACGAATTAGGCGTTGTGATGTTTGCAGAACTTATCGTTGGTGCAGCGGCATATTTATTCAGTGCATTCCCCAGCGAATTACCCGCGAGAGAATTCCCAGCGAAATCTGCAAACGCTTGCGCGAGTTCCGTTGTGCCATCAATCGAAGAGACCTTAGGAACATGAATGCCGTATCCGCCATTTGAGTGTATCGTGTTTGCCAATAATCGAACGGTGTCGTCATTCGCTTCGGATGCAGAGGCACCAATGGTGACCACCGCTCCATCCTGAACCGTGACACCATCACCGTCATTGCTTTGGATCACATTGGAAATAATTGTCGCTTCTGCACCCTTGGTTGCAAACACTCCTGAACCAGAATTTGCCGTGATGTTATTCCCCTCAACAGTTGTCTCTCCTGCTAAACCTTCAAGCGTAATACCGCCCGCTTCGTTGCCACCAGCAACGTTGTTTCCGAAGATGGTGTTATTGAGCACCTCAATGGTATCGCCGAGGGATGAGACCCGGACACCACTGCCCTGATTTCCAAGTCCTAATTGTGTGGTCTCGTTGGTTCCAATGAAGTTTCGGCCAGGAACATTCCCGAGACTGTCAGCTGCACCACCAATTGTGACAGCTGATGCCGTTCCTGAAACAACAATACCGTCACCAAGTTGTGCATCTACAGGAGCTCCAAGCACTATCGTATTGGCTTCAACAACAATCTCTGACGAACTCCCACTAATCTCAACGCCTGTTCCATTGCGTTCAAAGGCATTGCCTTTCACAGTGTTTTTCGAAGCGGCTGTGCCCGTCGTGTCTGAGACACTGACGCCAATACCGTTGAACTCAATCAGGTTGGACTCTTCAGCAGTATCACCACCAATGACGTTTCCTGCACCCGCTCCATCAAGTTCAATACCTACGACATTCGCCAGGTTTCTACCTCGCGAATCGGTGCCGACGAAGTTTCCTATGACCGTAGCGTTCGTTACGTTTGTTCCGAGTGACACGCCAGCCTCACGGCTCATGGCAAACACATTGTCGCGAACAGTCAGGTTATCCGCATACTCTGCGGCAAGCCCGACGCTATTACTCAGCAACCGACCCGTCGATGAGACACCGAAGATATTTTCTTCGACGCTTACTCCTTCAACAGCGTCTATTGCTGTTCCAGCAAGCTTGATGGCTGGAGTATCTGAACGGAACTCAGAAAACGCCAAGCCCCGAATCGTACTATCGTCAGCGCCGCCCTCGAGCTTAAAGCCACTGTCTCCTACTGGAACGCGAGCTCCATCGATATCAACGTACCGACCCGTTGTGACAAGGCCTGTGCGAACATCAATGCGGCTTGTTCCATCAAGAACAATTGGCGTTGCGAACTGAATTTCTCCAGCCAACTTGATTGGGTCACGGACAGATGTCGCGAATGATGCACCCTTGATCACATCGATTGCTGTCCCAGGCCGAACACCACCGACCAAGCCCGTTTGGGCAATCGCCCATGTGAGCGACCCGTCTCCTTGTGCAGCTGAGTTTGTGACAGCGAAGGTGACCTCACCAAGCGTATTGAGTTCGACAGCACCATTTGCAGATTCCGGTGTTACAGCGACGATGATATCCTGCCCGACATTGCTCGGATCTTCTGCATCCAAAACAGTCACACTGTTATTACCTGATGCGTACGCTGAACTTGAGTTATCGTTACCTGTTCCCATGAACACTGGTGTTGATGTGAATGCTGTCAGTTCCAAAACTGATGGCTGAGCTGTGTTTGAATCTGTACCAGTTGCCGAGGCTTCGAAGGTTTCCGCCGCCACTGTCGCGGTGATATCTCCAGTTGCTGCAAGCGTGACATTCTTGGTGTGAATGTCAGCGAACTCAGCCGTAATGTCATTGTTCGATCCGTCGGTTCCATCAATACCACCGGTTGCAGCCAGCGAGACTTCTCCACCAAGGGCAAAGATGCTCTCAGAACCAAGGCTGATGATGCTATCTCCACCCGTCGCAGAAATAGCGACTGCCTGACCATTTTTTCCTGCTTCGACGAAGGTGAGTGCTATGTCATTGTCATTCGTAATGGTAACGTCGCCCGCGGCAGCGACGACGTCATCAACAGCTACCGCCTTATCACGCTGTGAAATAACAATATCACCGACCGCATTCCGAACAGAATTGAGCGTATTTACACTCGTACTTAGATCAATTCCATCTACAGCCGTCACGGTCAGTTCGTTACCAAGTATCGGCCCATTCCCAAACCCCTGGGAAATAGCACCAGCGGTTGTTGCCAGCGTCACATCTGACCACCCAGCACTTGCACTTCCAGCGATGACACCAGAGGCACCTATTGAGAATGTCTGGTCATTCCGCACGGTGATGTCCCCACCAGCAGTTTTTGCAGCTAGCGAAGACGTTGATGTGAGAATGTTGAGCTCATTTCCCGCCTCCAGCAGTTCGACATCAACGGACAGCCCTTCTATGCGTTCGTTCGCCCCAGTAAACGCACCCTTTAAAACCATGACCGAGACCTCTCCTGCCGGAGCACTCAGGCCAGCTAAACCAACTTCAAGTTCATCACTTTCAATGATCGTAAGGTTATTGGCATCACTCGATGCTGAAAGTGTTTGAACATCCGTTAATGCCCAGAGACCTGTTGTCGCGGACAGGGTGGCTGCCTCTGCCGTGATTGGTCCAGAACCGACTAAGATGCTGCCAGTTACATCTAAGGTAATAGCGCCGTTGGCATCGTCGGTCTTCAGCTCAGAAAGACGCACATCACCCGTCTGGGACAGCGTGATGCTTCCAACAACCGAGCCTGCTCCCAGAATGCCGGCTTCGGTCTTGGCAACGATGTTGTCGTCTGCCGTCAGATTTACAATACCGGGGGCTGATACAACACCCTGGTCATTTGGATTGTCGGGCACACCGATCGTAGTTGCCGAGTCTAAGACGACACTACCACTTACTCCACCTGTTCCTGCAGTTACACCATCTTGACCAACAAGCAGCGCCCCGTCTCCTGTATTTGTAATGGCGATTGCACCACCAATCGTCTGCACGCCCTCAAGCGTGATTGGGTTTGCACGGTCAAAAGCCAGATTCACCTGCCCCGTACCAAGCGTAGCCGATGCCGACACCGTTCGAATGCTGTCTAGGTTAGCTGCATTAAACTGACCGTCGAGTGAGGCTGCAACGAGATTTAACTCGTCGGCCAAAAGCGTTGTTTGATCTGGATCGTTGCTCTGATTCAAAATATGGCGACCAGCTGCAAGTGAAATGCTGGAGCCCTCCATGAAGAAGCCCGCAGAACCAACCTCTGCAGAACCAACAATAAGATCTCTACCTGCTCCTAAATTGATGCTGCCAAAAATATCAGAAACTGCCACATCATTGGCTTCAAGATCAGCAACTGCACCTGTTGTTATCACATCAATCTTTGAACTCGCATCAGCCGTCAAAGTCGCTGATGATGTTCCCTCAAGAAAAATGTTTGTTGGATCAATGAATGAACCACCTACGGCGTCTACGAGTACCGTGGAGATTTCTGATGCTCCTCCGAAGCTCACCCTTGCAGTCTCTGAGCCAATGTCACCGCTAACATTGCTATTCGCGGCTCGCAACTCGATATCGTTCGACAAAATACCAATCGTCGAAACATCTCCGTCGTCAAGAATGCTCCGCCCCGCATTGATAGTTACCCTATCCGCAGAACGCACACCTGACGCAGTGCTTCCATCCCGCATCAGGAAGGAAGAAAGTGTCATGTCACCGGCATTCGCAGTGAGTGTTACCGAAGAATCCGTTGCTGTACCACCATCAATCCCCTCAACTCGGCCGGCTATGATAGAGCCAAACT
>CAXGRW010000462.1:0-4650 GCA_964012125.1 uncultured Rhodopirellula sp. | reverse complement strand
ACGAAATATTCATCCCACGATTTCTGATCGTAGGCGTTTGTCCCATGAAATATTTTGCCACACCCCCGAACGCCATAACCTGCCGCACGAAAGCACTGCATCAAAGTGATCGCTTCAGGCATTTTACCCCGAAGTTTCTCACCATTTCCGTACACACCTGAGTTAGCGGGTGCAACTCCAGTCAGCAAACTGATGCGGGAAGGATTACACAACGGTGCCGCACAGTACGCACGACGAAAAGACACACCGCGTTTGGCAAGCCGATCCAAATTTGGCGTCTTCACCTGCGGATTGCCGTCCAGATGACCGACCCAATCTCGCAAATCGTCTACTGCGATGAAGAGCACATTGGGTGGTTCACTCGCGAAGCCTGAGTGCGACAACACACCAATCCCGAGCCACACAATCAGAGATCGAATAATGATTTTCATTAAGCATCCATCGCGAACGCAAATATCAATCAAGGTGAAAGCAAACGCAACTCAACCTGCGCCGAACCGCCATCCTCAAAACGATAACTTTCATAATCAGGAAATGTAGAATCGAATTTACCAGAGCCGTTGACAGGCTGCCTTGTCGCAGCAACAACCTGCTTCCCCTCGGACCACGTTTCGATCGTGATCCCCAGAGGACAGTCAGCAACACGAACCGTCTTGGTTATCTCATTTGCATTTTGGGACCGCTCAAAACGTATCGTGGGCCAATGCTTCCGGCCCTGCTGCGAATTCTCGCGTGATGGCAATTCCAACGGCAAACGAAACTCCATCCAATCCCAACCCGGTGGCATCGTGTCTCGCACAGTCAATCGATTCTCAGGAAGAGAATATCCCAACCCAGCTAATCCCTCAATGAAAAGAAGAATTTTACCTGCATTGAAATTGGAATACTGATCACCAAATAGTTCTACCGAGCGAGTGTAAGCTTCCGGCGCAACGGGCACCCCCCACTCTGGATGGAAGTTATATTTTTCAAGGTGATCCAATGTGAGTCGCCAAGCAGGATCACCCAATCCCTGCCGAAACATCCCATCCAGGGTGAAGTAAGCCGTGTCCGGCGTATACCCGAAAGAGTGGTCCACAGCGGTGTCAAATTTTTTCATCGCCTGACCAGACATCGCTCTCGGAAAAATCGCCCCCTGAAAACCGTCATTGGAATCCAGCGCCCACGTATTCACCGTCTTCGTTGCGTAGTCCCTAGGGAAGTATTTTGAACGCAGGTGCCACAAGCCGGTCGTCATCAGCATCCCATTCTTGGGACCCGCAAAAAAGTTCCTATGACCATTGGCTTCCCAACGCTGTGCGAAATAGTTTTCCAAGTCCTTAGGGGAACTCCGGACCAACTGCTGCCAATGGGCAATGTCTTCGTCTTCCCCCACAAGACGAGCCATCTCACACAACACTTCGCTGACACTGAAATGGTTACCGAAGAAAGAGGGAATCCCATCCCAGAAAACTTCGCGAAAATATCCTTGGTAACAATTGCGAAGAAATCCAAGATCAGCGGTGTGCTGATAGATCTGCCACGCACCAAGAACATGTTCGGAATGTTCAACACCGTACACACCCGAATGCCAGGTTGTCCCTTTATTGTCAGCAAATGCGACAATGCCATTGCGTGACTTGCGATAGTTCCCACTCGCAAACAGGTGTTTCCAAGTCAGGACGTTGCCGTAGGCATACTTCTTCTTGTTACCAGTCCACGCCCCAACTTTGATTTGAAAAGTCGCATCATAGCGATGCATACCAAGAAAGTTATTGACTGCAGTCTGAGTGTGCGGTTCCATCTCCCAACCACGCTGCACGTCGATGTAGTACATCAGATAAAGCGACCAGAGGTAATAATAAATTTCCTCAAACTTACTCTCTGAACAACGAAACCATGGAATCTGCTGATTGAACTGACGGTTCATGTACCGAGTCTTTTCGGTTTTCCAGTTGCGGGGATCATTCACAACTTCCTGAGCCCGCCTGCCTGCTACCTCGTATTCATCATGCATGGCCCAGACGAGCGTTACTCCCGCCTGACCACAGTCGAGATCAAATGAGTATTGTTTTTCACCTTTGGGCCCATCAGTGAATTGATGCACATCATCCAATCTCTGAGAGGCTGTCAAAACCGTGCTCATCCCCTGGTACATGATCGGAGCAGATTTCTCTGAACGATTCGTTTCCGGCTTGCACTTAGTGGTGCCACCCTCAGTAATATGAATCGCATTTCGCGATGCATCAAAATCAATAGACGCCGTACTGGTCAAGCTGTGCCGACCAAAATAACTCTGCCCCGCAATCCGCAGCGTCACGGGTTTCGATGACGTGATCACAGAGCAGGCAACGTCATTGCCGGCAATGAACTTCTCCTCATGCAATCGAATGCCATCAAGCTCATATTCACAGACCATGCGATCTGGTCGCCAGTACATTCGCTTAGGCACCGGATGACGATAGGTCTTATCACCGACGATGACGGTGCCGTACATCACCCGGGTGTCTTTATAAAATTCCCAACCCGAGAAATCATTTCCGAGTCCGGTATCCTCGTGACTGCTGCCGCTACTATCAGCAAGACCGACCCCACGGCTCCGTAGGTCATGAAAAAAAGGGTGAGTCAGACCGAGGGTTTCATGCTCACGAAGATTCCAACTGGCATGAAAACCGCCCACATAATAGGTCAGATTCCCAGCTAGAAAGCCGTGCTTCTTGCCCTGAATTTCCTGCTGCAACCGATCGCAATAATCAACAGCAGTCGGTTCAGCAGCAAGGGCTTCCGTTCTCCCGTTCACCATCACCCATGAACAGACAGTGAACCAGGCACAAGCGAGGGCGAGATTCGTGTTGCGGAAAAACAAATTCAAACCTTTTACTTGTCTGGGTGCAGAACCAGAAGACCTATCAGGCAATGATGTCGTGAATGGGCTCTACTTCTTCGACGCCGACCAATTTCTGATCCAGACCGCTGTAGAAGAACGACAGACGATTAGGATCCAATCCCATTTGATTAAGTACGGTGGCGTGCAAGTTTTTCACATGCAGGGGATTCTCCACAGCTCGTGATCCCAGTTCATCAGTAGTGCCGTAACTCATTCCACCCTTGATACCACCACCAGCCATCCACATTGTGAATCCATAGGAGTTGTGGTCACGTCCAGTACCCTTTGCATATTCAGCTGTGGGCTGTCGACCGAACTCTCCACCCCAGACGACGAGAGTTTCATCCAACATGCCTCGCTGCTTCAGATCCGCCAGAAGTGCCGCAATCGGGAGATCCGTATTCCCGGCATGCTTGTTGTGATTCACTTCCAAGTCACCATGTGCATCCCAGTTGGCATCATTGTGGGATCCACCGCTGTACAGTTGGATGAAACGCACACCACGTTGCACAAGCCTTCTGGCCATCAGACAACGAGTACCAAAGTCGCGTGTGCGGTCATTATTGATCCCGTACATTTCCAAGGTGGCAGCATCTTCTGTCGCCAGATCAACTGCTTCGGGTGCTGTGCTCTGCATTTTGTAAGCCAACTCATAGCTGGCAATGCGAGAGGCCAAATCACTGTTCCCCTGACGCTGATTGAGGTGCTGGGCGTTAGCATCCTGAATCGAATCGAGCAGACGTCGCTGCACGTCCACGCTCATGTCGTCTGGCCTGGCCAAATCAAGGATCGGTGCTCCCTTGCTTCGGAAGACGGTGCCTTGGTAGGTAGCCGGCATGTAACCACTGCTCCAGTTTTTGGCTCCGCTGATCGGACCTCCCGAAGGGTCCAGCATCACGACAAATCCTGGCAGATTCTCATTCACACTGCCCAATCCATAATTGACCCACGATCCCAGAGCAGGGCTTCCTGACAATACTTTCCCACTATTCATCATCAACATTGCGGAGCCGTGAATTGGGGAGTCCGCGGTCATGGAATGCAAGAAGGCGATGTCATCTACATGCTTCGCAACATTGGGAAACAAAGTACTGACAGACTTTCCGCATTCGCCATATTTTTCAAATTCCCACCTTGGCTCAACGATCCGCCCGCCAGCCCGATGCCCACCCCGTCCAAAGGTTTTCACATCGACGGTTTTACCGTCCATGCCTTTCATAGCTGGTTTCTCATCAAAAGTATCGATGTGACTAGGCCCACCGTACATGAACAGAAAGATCACTGACTTGGCTTTTGGAGCGAAGTGGGGTGGCTTGGCTGCCAGTGGATTGGCGTAGGCAGCCTCATTCGCGTTAACAGATGTATCAAAGAAACCGTCGTCAGACAGCATTGAGGTCATCGCAGCGGCACCAAACCCGCCTCCTGTTTGCCAAAGAAATTCGCGGCGAGTACGCCCACAAAAACTTCCAGTGCGTTTTTTTTGGTTTGCCATGATTATTCTCGTGTGATGTTTCAGCTAACAGGTAGAGCTTTGATTTTGGATGGTAAGCAGTCGCATATTGATCTTCGCAACATGCCTAATCGACGAACAGAAATTCATTCCAGTTCATAACAGTAAGGCAATACAATTCGACTGCACGCTGCCGCGATAAATTGTCAGTCGTCTGCAAAGTGGTGATCAGCTTGCTGCCATTGGCAACTTCGTTTTTCGTCGCATCGCGTGACAAAGCCTTGGCGATCACCCGTTGCACCAATTCCTCATTCTCGAGATCCACACCGCCAAC
>CAXGRW010000461.1:0-4656 GCA_964012125.1 uncultured Rhodopirellula sp. | reverse complement strand
AACCGTGCCCATCCCTCCTTCACCGATCTTCTTTATCAGGCGGTAATCGCGCAGCCGCTTGCCCGTTTCAAGCGGCTCGTCGATCTTGGCCGATGCAGTCGCAGCCGCATCACTGAACCGGATGTTGTTGCGCAGTTGATTGAATTCTGGTTCCTGAAGCAGGCTCTCGGTTCGAAGTCCCTCGCGAAATGTTGTCAAAACATCGTCTTGTTCGCTTTCAAGCGTACTGAGAACTCGGTCGCAACTTGGACACTCAGCGATATGATCTGAAATCTGATTCGCCTCCGCATCGTCAACGGATCCTTCCAGAAATTCGTGAAGACGATTTGTGGGGGGGCAAGTCAACCGCATGATCTCAACTCCTAACTTCGCGTCTTAGGGAAATTCTCCCGCTACTAGATCAACACAGCAGCGCAACACGCGGGCTCACTTAGCAACGGAAAGAAGTTCTTGGGTTCGCCCTAACGCATTGCTGAGAAAGCGATTAGAGCTCAAGAGAAATCTTTCAAGTCGCGTCGCAATCTTTTGGTGACCCGGTATTTCGCCTGGCGAACCGCAGCGGAGTTCATCCCCAATTGTTCGGCTACCTCGACTGCGGAATGTCCCTCCATGGCGACCCTCCAGAAGCACTGCCACGTGCGTTCGTCGAATTCCGTGCGAGCAGCGTCAAGGATCGTCTGCATCATTGATGACGGAGTCGAAGCAGATGTTGCCGCGGACAGAGATTCTTCCTCGATCGACTCAGGTTCGTCCAGAAGCCGGAGTTGAATGGACGTGCCACCTTGGGGACGAGGCCCGCGAAGCGTCCGCGTCAGATGATTGCGGACCAGATTTCGCGTGATGGTAAAGAGCCAACCTCGAAAACTACCTCGACCACTCTTATCTGAATAGGTGGCGATCGATCGGCTCACCGCGTGAAAGACCTGTTGAGATACGTCCCGAGCATCCGCGGACTGGAGATCGCATTTACGGCACCAAACGTAAATCAATGGCGAGTATTCATCGACAAACTGTGCCCACGCCTGCTCATCGCGCGCACGAATTCCGTCGAGCAAACCGTCGTCGGTTGAGCCCGGATTGGTGCTGTCGGCATGGGATGATGGAGTGCTCAGAAAATTTTTGCCTGCTGTTAAGATTAACGATGATGAACTCAAATTCTAACTGCGAGATCCCCTTCAATAAACTAAGGGGAGGATGGCAACAAACCTCCAGTGACAATCACGCTTCATTTTTTCGGCAGAACAATCGAATAGTTGCGGTTGCTGCCCACGGTCTCTTGGTCAGTACGATATCTTAAGGTGGATGGGTCGTGCGTTGATTTTCTATGTCTCCGCGAGAGGTTTCTTTACCTGCCTGCAAGAGATCACCCAGGCTTCTGGATCGGCTTTTTTCGTCTGCCAGAATCTTTCTAAAAAAGTACGAAGCAGTTACCGTTCGGTGGATTCAATCGGTTGAAATGACAGGGCAACGACACGTTTATGCGATTATCTGCAACGAGCTGATTGATAGAAAAGTTTCTGTAGGGCCAACTCAAGCAGCCAAATCGAGGTCCACAAAGCGTTTTCGAAGATTTACGATTTGCTGCAGATTTGAGCAACGCGAAGTTCGAACAGCGTCAACCCAAGCGTACTTTCTCTAAGTCACGTCGGAACGCAGACTTGCGTTACCAGTCACTTCGACTGTGCGACTCATCGATAAGCCGATTCTGGTTTTCGTTTTTCCCCCGAAAAGCGATGACTACGCCAGAATCCAATCGGAGTTCAGCACATGTCACGAAAACGCTCTGTTCCAGCCTACGAGTACCACATCTCGGGTCAGGCGACAGCCAGATTCTTCACGGCAAGCGGTGATCGAACCGCCATCTACTTTGGGTCGCACGGCACTCCCCAGTCCTGGGCCAAATACCACGCACTCTGCGAGCAATACAAAAACAATGGTTTTGTGCTCCCAGAGGACCAGCCAATGCTCGACCGGCACCAGGACAACTTGGTGCTGGTACGTCACATCACTGCCGCTTACCGCCAGCACATCGACAGAAGGTATGCGCAGCGACCCAAAGAGGTAAGCAGGCTCACCAATCTTTGCACTGACCTCGACGCAAGTTTTGGCAACCTGTGCGTTGAAGAGTTTGGCACCTTGAAATTGGAAGAATTACGACATGATTTCATACAGCGTGGTTGGAGCCGAAAATACATCAACCGCATGGTTCGAGAAACGCGGCGAGTGTTCCGGCATGCTGCCAGTCGTGAGCTGATTCCAGCCGAATGCCACACACGCCTAGCGATGCTTGAACCGCTGGAAGAGGGTTTCTGTGACGCTCCAGAGGGCCGGGAAACCACACCCGTTGATTTACAGCATGTCAGGCAGACGGCAGCCATGCTGTCGCCGACCCTCAAAACCATGATCGAATTGCAGGCGGCTAGCGGCATGCGGCCAAGCGAGGTTTGCAATTTGAAACCTAGCGAAATTGAGCGTCGAGAAGATGGCATCTGGGTCTACCGACCAACCAAACACAAGAACTCGCGCCGCAAGAAGAACCGTCAAATTCCAATCGTGGGAGATGTACGAATTTCCTTGGGAATCTATCTGAATCGTGCCCCTGATGCATATTGCTTTTCACCGCAAGAATCGATGGCCTGGTTTCGTGAGCAGCAGCGAAAAAACCGCAAGAGCAAGGTTCAGCCCTCTCAGAAAAACCGGAAAAAGGCGGAACCGAAAAGACAACCGGGACTGAAGTATTCAGCACCGTCGTACTACCGCGCAATCCAGGCCGCAGCAAAGCGTGCAGGAGTACCACGCTGGTACCCCTATCAGTTAAGACATACGGCAGCCACCGTCGTCCGCGAAACGCTGGGAGTTGAAGCTGCAGCAGCACTGCTGGGTCACGCGCGAACGGACATGACCGAGGTCTACGCCAAAATAGGCTTGGACAAAGCAATCGAAGCAGCCGGCGCGGCCCCTACCCTGCAATAGTTCGCTGCACAAATCCACGCCTCGACGGTGGAATTGGTGAATAACACCTGTATCAGCAAGAGTTCGGCGTCTTTCTGCCAGTCATACCCATCGTCACGAACAGAGGAACCTCGTGGTCGAGCAATCCGATGAACAGCGTGCGGGAAAATCCAGCTGAAAAGCTTGCACATGAATAGCCACATGTGCAATGATCGCTGTATGGTCGGGGCGTGGACCAGATTTCTTTGTTCACTCCCTAGCCGGAAAAAACAGCAATGCACACAAATCCTCGTGTTTGCAAGGAATTGATTGGGCACCTGTCATCATTTAGACAGGAACTGGAATCCAAATTGGATTCAGACTCAACGAGCCAGCCGACTGCCGTCGTCATGCTCACGAAGCTCATCCCTCTTTGGGTAAAGCTTGATTTGCAGCCCGGGCTCTGGATCCAAAAGCATGTTGTCCCTGCACCTACTGGGGCATTCGAGACAAAGTCTTCTCAAGCCAATGTACTTTGGGGAAAACGTCCGACAGAAAACGCTTTTCACTCGGTAATCCTCGGCGGTTCTGGATGTTATCAGCATTTCAATCCAACCTATTCTGACCTTGAGAGATTTGTACTGCTGACCGGGGAATGGATTGAGTATTTGACGTTGCAACTTCGGCAAATGGCAGGCGATGTCGAGCGTGCCTACCAGCTACGACAGACCGGAAGGACGTGGTCGTACATCGCGAGCCAACTTGGTGACAAGACAGCCAAGGCATGGTCGATTGCCGTCAAACGACATGCGAGGAAATTCAATCTGCCGCTTCATGAGGGCCGCGCTGGACGGCCACCCAAAGTTTAAATAGGAACAATTCTGAAACGGTAATTTGTTCCATTTTTTGCATCAAATCAAACCCATAAAAAGCACCTCTGGCAACTTTTTCACCCGAGGAGTTTTTGATGCAAAATCCGAAATCCGAAGCAAGCGTGATCATCCAGCTGATCCTGAGCGAGGATGTCTTGACGCTTGAGCAAGCGCGGGGCGAGCTGGCAGCATTTCTGGGCAAGAGGCCTGACAAGTCCACCGTCTACCGCTGGTGCCTGAAAGGCGTCGGTGGGAACAAACTGGAATCTACTCGAATTGGGGGTCGGATCATTACAAGCAAGCAAGCGCTGACGCGTTTCATTGCAGCGTCACAAACCCACGGCAAGAAAGCCACCGATTGAATGCACCATTGATGCCAATATCGAACATTGCACTTCTGAAAATCCATGGATATTAAACCACGTTCTACGGCACCAGCCACTGCCAAAGCAGACAGAACAAATATCGAGCAGGCTCAGGGTGCGTATGATCTAGGCTTCTGTGTAATCCCTTTACGGGAAAGAGAGAAGAAACCAGCAGTAAAATACAAACACATACTGGAAAGCGAAAAGCGGCCCACCATTGAAACCACAGTCGCACAGCTAGAGGGCAGGCCCGAACGCAATGTTGGTGTTTTACTCGGTGAACTATCAGGAGGAATGTTGGCAGTAGATTTTGACGACATCGGGCAATACAGAAAATGGTCACAGGAAAACCCCGAACTGGCGAAATGGCTTCCGACAGTAAGAACGAAGGACGGCTTCCATGTCTACTTCCAGCCCACCGAATTGTGCACGGAAAGCCATGATCTTCGCTGTTACGGGATTGTTGGGGAAATCAAAGGCAACGGCAC
>CAXGRW010000460.1:0-4675 GCA_964012125.1 uncultured Rhodopirellula sp. | reverse complement strand
ATGGAATCCGCCGGCAGCTTTGAATAGCCAGCTTCACCTGCCAATCTGTTTGCCAACCGAGTAGTGAAAGGTGGGATCACAGCAATCTGTGCAAACCATTGACCAGCTCGATCAAACCCGCAAACACAATCGCCGGAACAGAACGGGGGCTGCTCTTCGGGCAGCCCTCGTCTTCTACAATTCACATTTCATTTCCATGAACGGTCCTACCACGCCACCGCAGCATTGGTCATGCACGCCAATTTGTCCAAAGACACTGATGCGCTGCGATTGGGCAGACTGGTGCACCGCTTGCGAGCAAGAAAGATTGCAACGGAATTCGCGACGATACCTTGGTAAGATTACGACGCAAATGTCCTGTAAAAAAATGACACTCAAGGTTGTGCCAAACAGCTGAATAATCAACAACAGAGCCGTTTGACACACCTTGCCAGTAGTCATCATCGAAAGCTGACACGCCGATTTTGCGAGTCCAAGAAACAATCGATGTGATACAATCGAGTGCTATGCAAAAGCTACTCATCATGCTCGTCGTTTTTACCAACTGCATTGCCAGCACGTTTGTTTGCGCGGATGACGCTGAACAAATTGAATTCTTCGAGTCAAAGATCCGACCTGTTCTGGTCAAACATTGCTATCGCTGCCATTCAGCCGAGGCAGGGAAGTCGAAAGGTGGATTGCTTCTGGACTCCCGTACTGGCTGGCAAGTGGGCGGCGATTCGGGACCAGCAATCATCCCCTTCAAACCCAAAGAAAGCTTGGTTCTGTTAGCAATCAACCAAAGTGGAGAGAGCTCTGAGATGCCACCTGAAGGACGACTGTCCCAGGCAATCGTGCAAGACGTTGAGGCGTGGATTACAGCCGGTGCAATCGATCCGCGTGATGGTAAGAAACCACTTACTGCGAAGGTGATGGACATAGCAGCAGGGAAACACTTCTGGTCATTTCAGCCTATTCACACTTCCTTTGATCATCGTTCCATTGATGAGTTCATCCAACCCGAGGCTTCAGTTGCCCCTGCAAACACGTTAGTAAGGCGGCTATTCCTCGATTTGATCGGACTTCCGCCCAGTCTCGATGAGACACATGAATTTGCGCGGATCTACTCTACGATTTCACCTACCAAAGCAGTTGAGACTTTTACTGACAAGCTTCTGTCACGGAAAGAGTTCGGTGAAAAGTGGGCACGGCATTGGATGGATATTGCACGTTACGCCGATTCCAATGGCGGCGATTTCAATCTGACGTTCCCCGAGTCATGGCGGTACCGCAACTATCTGATCGATGCCTTTAATAGCGACATGCCATACGATCAATTTATCCGCGAGCAAATCGCTGGAGACCTGTTGCCTGCGACAGACACTCAAGAGCGGAATAGGCAGATGATCGCGACCGGATTCCTGATGGTTGCTCCAAAAATGCTAACTGAACGCAACAAAGCCAAAATGCATCTGGATATCGCCGACGAGCAGCTCGACACCATCGGCAGAGCCATCCTGGGGTTAACACTCGGGTGTGCCCGATGCCACGATCACAAATTCGATCCGATCCCAACCGCGGATTACTACGCGATGCTCGGTATTCTGCACAGCACCCGTACCGCTGACGGCATTCTGATGGGTAATGTGAATGTTTCCGGGTGGAAAGAAACCGAACTGGAACTCGACCCTGAAACACGGCAAATGCTGGCGAATCAAAAAGCCAGAACAATGGTCATCAAAAAGCACCTCAAGCAGAAACAAAATGATTTAAAAAAACTTCAGGAGAAGAACGCTATCATCGTTGATGATCCTGATGCAGAAATAACAGGCATATGGCGAGAATCTACTTTTCGCTCCAATCACATTGGCTCGCACTATCTGGTTGCCGACAAGGACAAGAAAGATTCTCTCTCAATCAGATGGAAGATTCCCTTGCCGAAACCTGGCCAGTACGAAGTCCGCGTGAGCTTTGGCGGTGGTCAGGGCCTGGAAAAAAAAGCACCCTATGTTATTACCCACGCCCAAGGCAAAACGAAACTTTACATCGACCAAACGCCCAAGCCCCCGATCGGTGGTCTTTGGTACTCCATTGGCAAATACACATTCGCAGCCAGCCCGACGCAGAAGCTTTCTAACAATGACAAACTAGAAACTGTTTTTGCAAAAGTTGAACTGAGCAACAGCAACACAAAGGCACCCGTCATTGCGGATGCGATTCAGCTCGTCCCCACGGAAGCGATGCAGAGTGCAGATCAAGCGGCCAGAACAGATCAACTAGTAGACGAGGTTGAACGGCTACAACGAGAACTGAAAGACCTTGAAAGCAGCAAACCCCACATCGCAAAAGCGATGGTGGCAGCTGATCACACAGGACAGCGACTGGGCGATGTACAAATTCGCATCCGAGGCGAAGCGAACAACCGAGGAGCAGTTTCCCCCCGGGGCTTTCTACAAGTCGCAAGCAGCGCTAATGCCGAAAGACCAAACATTCCTAAAGGTCAGTCCGGGCGAGTTGAGTTAGCAAATTGGCTAACGAATACTGAAAATCCTCTGACCTCGCGTGTCATGGTGAACCGGGTTTGGCAACAATTTTTTGGTCGGGGGATTGTCAGCACCACGGACAACTTTGGAATCCGTGGCGCGTCTCCCACTCATCCAGAACTACTGGACTTCCTGGCGAACAATTTTGTCAAGGAAAACTGGTCTGTAAAAAACCTTGTTCGAAGAATTGTTCAATCAAATACCTACCAACAAAACTCGACCCGCTTATCTTCTAGCGACCTCGAAAATCGATACCTGCGTCGTCAAAACTGTCGTCCCGCCAGTGCAGAAACGCTCCGAGATTCCATTCTTGCCATTGCTGGTAAGCTGAATGGGGAATCACAAGAATCCGCGGTCGGCACGTTGGGAATGTTCGCCATTGAAACGAGGGGAGAGCGCGACCAATCACTTGCCAACACAGGCGAGCTTCGTCAGCGCAGTATTTACATGCCCATCATTCGCGGCGCGGTACCACCCTCGCTAGCGATTTTTGATCTTCCCAATCCTGACCTGGTCACCGGGACACGATCAGAAACCACAGTACCCGCACAGGCTTTGTTCATGATGAACTCAAAATTCATGCGACAAATGTCGAAAGCAATGAGCGAGAAACTTTGTGCCAACCATGACGACTTGGATCAACTGGTTGGCGACATGTATCAACAAATCCTGATCCGCAACGCTGCTCAAGACGATATCACCCAAGCAAAAACATACATTAATGGGCTGACAAAGAATGGAAATTCGGAACAGGAAGCCGTCGCTTCGTTCGTCCAAATTCTGTTCAGTTCAACAGAGTTTCGATTCATTGATTGATAAGACAAGCTGAGAATTTTCAAAAAGTACCAAGCCATGAAACAATGCGAGAACTTTTCGCTTTCACATACACGCCGTCACTGGCTACAAACTGCTGGCTGCGGTTTCGGCGCTGTCGCTTTTCATGCACTGTCACAGCAAATTGCAGCGGCTGCTGAGCCAACATTATCCACGCAGGCTCTGCATCACACTCCCCAAGCCAAACGTGTCATTTTTCTGTACATGCATGGTGGAGTATCGCAGGTCGATTCATTCGATCCCAAGCCCATGCTGAAGCAATACGATGGCAAGGAACTTCCTTTCAAGGGTTTGGACACGCTTGACATCGAGCTCAGAAACAGACAGAAAGAAGAAAAAAGAAACGGCCGCGTCCTCGATACGACTTGGAAGTTCCGACAACACGGCGAAAGTGGTGCATGGATTAGCGACCTGTGGCCACACCTTACCAAGCACGCTGACGACCTGTGTTTCATCAAATCAATGCACACGCGGGGTACATCCCATGGGCAGGCCGTGTCCATGATCCACACAGGAAATGACAACCTGCTGCGTCCATCACTGGGATCATGGGTCAGCTATGGGTTGGGCACCGAAAATGAGAATCTTCCCGGCTTTGTCAGCATCACTCCGCCCGCAGGCCACGGGGGTGCAAGAAATTATGGATCCGCATTTTTGCCGGCACACCACCAAGCAACCACCCTGGGACATTCCGGCAGCAAGACCGAGGATGCAACCATCCGATTCCTCGAAAATCCGACGGCTGAACTGGGTGAACAACAACGACAATTACGGATGCTGCAGCAAATCAACAAAAAACACTTTGCGAAAAACAATCACCCCCAAATCGATGGCGTGATCCGTAGCTATGAAATGGCATTTCGAATGCAAAATCTTGCTCCGGATTTGATCAACATTGCAAATGAATCAAAATCCACTCGCAAGCTATATGGATTGGACCGAAAAGAAACAACAGACTTCGCGCATCGCTGCCTACTTGCACGCCGTTTTTGTGAAGCGGGTGTCCGCTATTTGCAAGTCAGCACTCCCTATGTGTGGGACCAACATGGAGGCTTGGTGAAAGGACACACGAAGAATGCTTTATCCGTAGACCAGCCGATCTCGGGCTTACTGACTGATCTCAAACAACGTGGACTACTCGAAGATACGCTCGTGGTTTGGGGCACGGAGTTCGGCCGAACACCCGTTGCACAGGGCACCGATGGACGCGATCACAATCCAGCCGGATTTACCGTGTGGCTCAGCGGAGCCGGTGTCAAATCGGGATACAGCCATGGTGCGACTGACGATTTCGGGTACTACGCTCAGGAGAACAAAGT
>CAXGRW010000459.1:0-4693 GCA_964012125.1 uncultured Rhodopirellula sp. | reverse complement strand
GACTTACGAATTCGCGGCTTCGTCACAGACCGTCAGCGAATTGACCCATGATGTTGCTGAACTCGCTCAGTCGTTTTCGCTGCTGTCGTTCGATGCTCTGCAGGCGAGTGAGCGCGGCTATCATGAGAAGGAATCGGAACCGGCGATCAAGACTTCAGTTCTCTCATTGAGTGCCAATGGTTCCATTGGTGCATTGCTTGATCCGGTTGAGATCACCCTGGAAAAACTAAAAGTAGGTACGCTTACGCCGAAAGAACAACAGCACTTGGCCCGGGCAACGAACGCGGGCGAAATACAGATGATTGGAGAAAATGTTGATGGAGGGCGGGTTGTTTACTCTTATGGAGACTTACCTGCCAACGTTGTTCCTGTGGGTGTACTCATCCACATCGATTCACCTTTGGGCGTGGATATTGCCGGTGAAGGGCTGGTCTTGTTAGACGCGACAGGACCTGTCAATCTTGCCGAGACTGCCGGTGATTTGAATCTGCTCGAGGTTCAGACACCTGATGTGGCTCAATTGATTTCTCAAAACAATATCAAACAGGTGCAGTTGCAAGAAACACCTCAAACGACTGGTTGGTCGATCAGCGGGGACGGGACACTGGGGTATACCAGTTCCAATCTCGACTACGCAGCAACTGAATTCACACTCGATAATCGCAATTTTGCAACTGGCTTGATTGCAAATGGCAGTTTCGAGGAACCGGTGCAGGCGGCCGAAAGTTTTACTTACAGTCCCGTGAGCAGCACTTGGGTTTACTCTGACGCTACCGGAGTTTCTGGCAACGGCAGCGGCTTTACAAAGTATAATCCGAACGCACCCTTGGGTAATCAGGTCGGCTTGATTCAGCAAACCGGTGTGATCTCGCAAAGCTTCGAGGGTTTAGTTCTCGGCCAGCTCTACGAGCTTCAGTTTGATATGGCGCAGCGGGCTAATTATCCCGAACCCACCTTCAAAGTCGAACTTGACGATCAGTTGTTGACGACGCAAACACCAACGTCGATCAACTATGAATCTGTCTCGGTCCCCTTTAAACTCGATGACACGCTGTTGCACTTGACTGACGGTGGTAATAACGAAGCCGCTGCTTACTGGTATCAAAACCCAATCAATCTTCCAGTGACCGGCACATTTACTGTCGAATTCACTTACCAGTCAGGTGGTGATAAGGCCGCCGATGGGATCACGCTTGCATTCCAGAAGGAAGGAATTGATGCGCTGGGGGGGTATGGAGGTTCGCTTGGATATGTGGGGATTCAGGGGCCGACAGCTGCCTACCAGATCAATCTCTACGATGGTCATGAAAAAGGTTCGAATTTTGTTACGGACAACACGGCGGGGAATTACCTGTCCACCGGGGATGTCAGTTTCAATAGCGGGAACCCAATTCAGGTTCAGCTGGTGTTTGATGCCGGTAATAATACCGTTACCGAGACTCTGACTGATACCGTGCTAGGGACCACCTACAGTTATTCCTACGAAGGGATTGATCTGGCTGCAATCTTTGGGAAACAGGCTTATGTTGGTTTTACGGGAGGCGATGGCGGTGCTTCATCAACCCAAACCGTAACCGACTTCCGCCTTTCTAGCGACTCCGAAAGCACTTCACCCGTGATGAGGGGATTCGGCAATTGGGTCTACACGGGCGAAAACACACTTACCTTTACCGGCTTGGATCCTTTGGGTGTTGACCAAACGACGTTTCTTGACGGGATCTCAATTTTACGAACTTCCGGTATTGTTTCGGACGACTTGAGTCTGGTGGCTGGAGGATCAGCGGGCGAACCGAATGTGCCGCTGAATGTTCAGGTTGGGGGGGAGTTGGATGTATATGTGGAAAATAACCTTTACCTTACGCATGAGGCCAACGACGATCTTCAACTCAATGAGATTTATACCGGCGGCGATGCGGACCTCTACGCACCTTCGGCCAATATTTTTGCCGTCTCAAATGAGCTGCAAGGAGCAATTGTTGGATTTGGAAATAACGGCAACGGTGAGGGGTGGACAAGCGATTCGAGCAACGGCAGCGCAGTGTTCAGTGACGATGTTTTGACACTGTCAAATGACGAAAAACCCGTCGGTGCGTCTTCCGACTGGGGAAGCCGTGCGGCAGCTTCGTATGACACGCTGGTGACGGTTGACCAACCTTTTGTTGCGAGTTTTGTTTACCAGAGTCAGAGTCAGAGTCCGGTTTCGAACTTGGAATTCGCTATTACCAATGGAACCGCTGCAAATGCGGGCACGCAAGATTTGGCGGGCGTCGCATTTGTGATTGAGAAGCAATGTGAAACTTGCTCTCAGTCCCAGCTGGTCGGAGTGCGCAAGGACGGGGCCGTCAGCTTGTTGGCATTACCTGATAGCATTGGCTTAGATGTTGGCAATCGCATCCATGTTTTGATGATCTACGATGTGGGAGCATCTAAGGTTGCTTTTACCTTGAAGGATCTCGTGACAGGTAATAGGTACAGTTTCGATACCGATTTTAGGTCCATTCAGGCGCTCGGTACAAATCAGGCCCGCCTAGGGTTTACTGCTTCTGGCAGTGGTGAGGCTGCAATTCAGGAAATCACGGGATTCAGTTTTTCCTATGGGCTTCCGACTATCGAAACCAACAATTTGGCACTCACGGCAGGGAAGCAGATTGGAACTAAGAGCGAGCCTGTTTTGGTACTAACCTCAGGCGAGGTCCAAGCAAACGCGCCGGAAGGTGTTTATCTGACACAGGTGCACGGTGACTTGCTTGTTAAGTCCATCGCAAGCGAGAGTGATGTTCAGCTTTCCGCACTTGCAGGCTCGATTGATACAGCTGGCTCCGCAGATCCTGCTGATTCGAGTCTGTTGTTCGGTGCCGAGGGAAATGCAGAATCAGAGAGCCTGCCCAGGATTCAGGCCGATCAGCTTCAGCTTCGTAGCTTGCATCACATTGGCGCAGTGGATACTGAGTTGGAAATCGGGGCGTCAACTCTCGCGGCTTCGACTGTGGTTGGTGACATTAATCTGGCACAGTCTGGAAACCTGGCCGTTGACGGGGCGATGCGAGCTGGTGGTGCGATTCGTCTGATGGGCGACTCACACATTACGGTCAGCTCCCTGATTCAGGCTGACCAGGAAGTCACTTTGAAGTCCAATGGTGGTAGTGGCAGTCTGCACCTGCTACCCAACGCTCACGTTGCCTCAGCAAACAGATCTGTCAATCTGTTTGCTGATGGTGCGATGTTCTCCGAGCTCGGGGCCCATTTGGAGAGCGCTGAAGCTCTTTCGATTACCACCGGTTCTGCTGCTCTTGCTGACGCGCAACTACATCGCATTCGATTGCTTGGGGCGATCAGTGGTGGTCCGCTTCAATTGACATCTGGATCTGAGGATGATTCGGTGGAACTGGCCATCACGGATTTGAGTGGGTTTGGCGGGAATCCACTTGAAGTGATGATCAGCCAGCTTGGAGCGTTGCACCTCGATGATACACGTTCAAGTACGGGCAGATCCTATACCGCCTTGCAGGATCAGCTGAATACCGATGTTGCAGAAGTGCAGTTTGGCGAGGTGCGATCTGTCGTCATGAATCTCGGTTCGGGTGATGATAGTTTCCAGTCTCTGGGAGAGACCGTTTTGACCTCGCTGGAAATGCATGGTAACGGCGGTGTCGATCAATTTGATCTGGCTGCAGCTCGTGGTGGAACAGCGTTCGCTGTGAGTATTGTTGGGGGAGAACATGAGGACCAACTGTCGGTTGATGGACTGGGGACACCGGTTTGGATGGTCAATGGCACTGTCCATGCAGGGAATCTGCATGTCGATCATGGTGATATTGAGAAGTTGTTCCTGCAGAACGCACTTGATGGTTTGTCTGCCGAACAGATAGAGAAATTCGAGTTTGCTGTGAGTTCTTTTCCTGAAGACCGACTTTTGCTGCTGGGGACAGCCGGTGAGGATGATTGGTTCGTGGGTTTGACTTCCAGCGGAATCCAGATCGATGGAATGTGGAATGGTACAGATCACCTGCGACATCGCTTTAACGCGGTTGAATATCGTGAAGTTGTTTTTGAGTTGTTGGCCGGGGATGACAGTCTGCTCGTCAATGGCATAGGCAGTCATCGGGTGATTGTTGATGGTGCCAAAGGAGATGATTGGATCAGCATCGATGAATCGGATGCATTGATCACGGACTTGGACGGCAATAACTTCATCACCACCGGGGCTGGGGAAGACAAGATCCATACCGGATCAGGCAAAGATAAAATCAATGCGGGAGATGGCCAGAATGTGATTCATGATGCTGGCGGCATGAATTGGATTGTGACCGGAATAGATGATGACACAATCCACCACGAGAATAATGACGACTTCATCTCAGCGTCTGAGGGAATCAATGAAATCTGGCTTAGTGGTGAGCTTCAAGGTTGGCACAACATTGAAATGCCGACTGACGTCAACCTTGACGAAAGGACCTCGCCTTTCGATGTGCTCTTGATTATAAACCAGCTGGCCATCGTGGACTTTGTCGCTGAGGAGGGGCGACATTTCTTCCGCGGTTCGGCAGACAGCCTCGACAATTTGTACGATGCCAACGGTGATGGGTACTTGTCAACCTTCGACTGTCTTTTTGTCCTCAATGAATTGGCGAGAACAATCGATGGTGGTGAGGGCGAGATGCAACTGGATTTTGTGCCCAGCGAGGTGTTCCTG
>CAXGRW010000458.1:0-4712 GCA_964012125.1 uncultured Rhodopirellula sp. | reverse complement strand
TCCGTAGGAAGCCGATGGCAACGCGAACTTTCTGCAGAAATTGAATCACAGCTCAAAACGCTGCAAAACAAACTTGAAGAGGGAGATCCATCGCAGGCAGGCACCATCAACAGTCAGATTGCCGCTTACCAGGAACAGTTAAAACAACTCAAAGCATCGAATCGACTCACGATGGTCACCCAGTCAGTAACTCCGCGAGAGATCCGGGTATTGCCACGAGGAAATTGGCTCGATGACAGCGGACCCATCGTAGATCCAGCGATACCTGAATTTCTTGGAACACTCGACACGGATGGAAACCGTGCTACGCGTCTCGATCTTGCAAACTGGATTGTCGATGTAGACAACGGCATCGGGGGCCTGACTGCGAGGGTCTTTGTGAATCGCTTTTGGTATCTACTTTTCGGTCGCGGCATCTCCCCATCGCTCGGTGACTTTGGTGGGCAGGGGCAACCACCAAATCATCCGGAAATGCTGGATCAGCTTGCTCTCGATTTCATCGACGATGACTGGAGTATCAAACGCATGATGCGCCGCCTTGTACTATCGCGCAGCTATCAGCAGGCGTCAGACACAACAGACACACAACTCCGGGAAGATCCGTACAACCAATGGTTTGGACGACAAGCTCGCTACCGACTTCCAGCCGAAATGGTTCGTGACAATGTACTGTCCGTGAGCGATCTGCTGGTACGTACCGTTGGTGGTTCCAGCGTCAAACCGAGTCAGCCCGCGGGCTATTATCGTCACCTGAACTTTCCAAAGCGTGTCTACGCCCCACATCTGGATCAACGCCAATATCAACGCGGTGTTTACGTTCATTGGCAGAGGCAATTTTTGCATCCAATGCTCAAAGCTCTCGACGCTCCGAGTCGTGAGGAGTGCACGGCACAACGAGCACGATCCAATACTCCGTTGGAAGCGTTGGTCATGCTGAATGATCCTGCCATGATCGATGCTGCAGTGGCGTTTGCTGCTGCTCTGCTAAAAGTCGAAAAAGAAGACTCAGGGGCTAAGATCAAAAGAGCGTTTGAGTTAACTGTCTCTCGACAACCTGATACGTTTGAACTGGCAGCACTCAGCAAGTTGCTGGAATCCGAAATCAAGCATTACGGTTCCCAGCCTGAAGATGCCGTTAAGTTGCTGGATACTATCGACAAGAACATTGATATTGAATCAGTGAACCCGCAACAACTTGCTGCGTGGACGACTCTCACCCGTGCTCTCCTAAATCTGCAGGAAACGGTCACCCGTTACTAGACGTTGAGCACAAACACCACTGCGATCGCATTCCAAAACCGCTGTAAAGCCATCCCCATGAAACAGCATTCAAATCCACTCAATCGGCGAACTTTCCTCTCCCACAATGGAGTCGCTGTTGGCAGCGCTGCGTTGGCATCCATGCTGGCAACCGAATCACAGGCTGCCAACAAGGTCAACGCGGGTGCTCGAATTGACCTGCCGCATCATCTTGCGAAAGCCAAACGCGTCATCTTTTTGTGCATGGCCGGTGGGCCATCTCACCTCGAAACCTTCGATTACAAGCCGGAACTGGACAGACTCAATGGTCAACCCATGCCGGCGTCGTATACCGCGGGACAACCAATTGCCCAACTACAGGGAAAGGAATTGAAATGTCAGGGACACTTGACCAAGTTCGCCAAGCATGGACAGTCGGGCCAACTCATCAGTGACTATCTGCCTTTCCACCAAAAAATGGCTGATGATATCTGTATCATTCGATCGATGGTCACCGAGCAGATCAATCATGATCCTGCACATACCTTCATGAATACAGGCACTGCAATCAGTGGAAGACCTTCGATGGGATCATGGGTCACCTACGGCTTGGGCAGCGAAAGCGAAAACTTACCTGGCTTTGTGGTGCTCACGAGTGTGGGTGGTCGTAACCCACAGCCTATTGCATCGCGACAATGGTCAGCAGGATTTCTTCCAAGCCGCTATCAGGGTGTGGAATTCAGCGGCAGTGGGCAACCTGTGAACTATGTCGATGCACCTGAGGGAGTCCAAGGTCGGCAGCAACAACGTTTGATTGAAACCATTGGTCAACTCAATCAACATCGGCTGAAATCGACAGGTGATCCGGAAATTGAGACTCGCTTGGCAAATTATGAGATGGCATTCCGGATGCAAACATCGGTGCCTGACCTGGCAGATGTGTCGGATGAACCGCAGCACATTTTGGACATGTACGGCGGAAAACCCGGCGATGGGTCGTACGCCTCAAACTGCCTGCTTGCGAGGCGTCTTGCCGAACGTGGTGTTCGTTTCATCCAACTTTATCATCGTGGTTGGGACCACCATGGTGGGCTTGAGAAGTACATGGATATTTGTTGCGGATTGACGGATCGCGCAACGTGGGCCCTGCTGACCGATCTGAAACAGCGTGACATGCTGAAAGATACGCTAATCATTTGGGGCGGTGAGTTCGGCCGAACACCGATGTTTCAGGGCAAAGGTGGTGCTGGTCGTGACCACCACATCAAGGGATTCTCAATGTGGATGGCCGGGGGAGGAATTAAACCCGGACAAAGTTACGGAGCCACCGATGATCTTGGCTACCACGCTGTGGACGATGTCGTCCATGTGCGTGACATGCACGCCACAATGTTGCACCAACTGGGGATCAATCATCACAACTTCACACACAAATTCCAAGGATTGGACATGAAGTTGACTGGCGTTGAGCCGGCGCGAGTGATTGAGCCCATCATCGCTTAGAAGAAGCGATTGAGCGAAGTTCCCGTGTGCCTGTGACGCAGCAAATCCGTCACCCAAGTCGAGATCAAAGGCTCAATTCACTGGCAGACTCGGGATCGAGCACAAATGTCAGTCTCGCATGTCCCTGCAACAGTGATGCAGGATTAGTGGGATCAGCAGGACCCTCGATTGCAGATTGAACAACTTTGGCTTTCGATTTCCCCGTAGCCATCAATACAATCCGCTTTGACTTAAGAATCGTTCCTATCCCCATCGTGATTGCGTGGCGAGGAACGTCCGCAGCTGATTCAAAAAACCGCGAATTGGCTTCGATTGTATCTTCAGTCAAATCGACTAAACGCGTCCGACTGTTAATTGGTGAATCAGGCTCATTGAAAGCGATGTGGCCGTTATTACCAATCCCTAAAAGTTGCAAATCAATTCCGCCCGCGTTCAATATTTGCTCTTCGTATTCGGCCACATGATTTTCAATGTGGGACGCAAGGCCATTGGGGACATGGGTTCGTTCCCGTAACACATTTACATGATCAAAAAGTTGCTGCTGCATGAAGTAACGATAACTTTGATCATGCTCGGGACCCAAACCAACATATTCATCAAGATTGAAGGTGGTCACTTTGGAAAAATCCAATTCACCGACTTGAAACCTTTTCACCAGCAAACGGTACACACCCACTGGGGTGCCTCCGGTAGCAAGTCCAAGCACAGCAGATGGATTCTCCCGAACTGTCTCATGGATCAAATCGGCCGTGCAGTGTGCAGCATGATCCTTGTCTGTAGCGACCACAATCGTGGGTTGAGCAGTCTTCGTCATACAACGTTCTCTTCTAGTAGTGCAGCAGAAGCCAGCAATTCATTCGCCCAGTCACTGGCCTTCAAGAATTTTTGCAACTCGAGTCTCAAATCATCACGCACGAATACTCGTACTTGCTTGACCTGATTATCAAATTGTTGACTCGCCAAAGCTGAGGCAACTGGTGAAACCTCACCCAAAGTGCGGACACTTCCATCACGGCCGAGTACATCGACATCAATATCAACTTCTAACTTTACCGGCGGTGCATCGAGCAGCACATCCGCCGGATGGATGGGAATACCTGTCTTGACAGAAACTCTCTCAGCCAATTTTTCTGAGCAGGCAACCAACCACCAATAAGGTTTTCTCGCCAATGCTTGATGAACCTCGCAACCTTCGACCAAATTGAATTCAGCTGCTCGCTTGTAGAGTCGGCGGCGTGAACCAAATAAACCCTCAGCCAGTGGTTCAGCAACACTGCCTTCAGCGGCCCGACGCAACATTGAGACCCACGTTGCATCAACAAGTCCAAGAGTCGATTCAAGATCGATGCGATTCTGAAGCAAGAAGACACATCGTTGCAGCATGGCCGTTGCCGACCTGACTGCATGGTGCCAGTAAACTTCGCTAAACATGACATAACGCGAAAAGACCATCATCTCGGCCGCTGTTCGACCTTTGTCCATGATGGCTAATCGCGATGTTTTCGGGTTAAAGCAAAGTGAGCTGATTAAACGTCCAGCATCAAAGTTTCTGCCATAAGGCACACCCGCATGCAAACTGTCGCGCTGCAAATAGTCAAGCTTATCGATGTCTACCGGACCACTGATGCAGCTGCGTAAAAAACAGCACGCTTCTTGATCTGTCACCAGTGATTCCGACTTTGGCTCCAGAAGAGCCAACACCTGAGATGGATCGCATTGCCAATCCTGCTCGATACATTCCGCAAGACCACTGTTGTAGATGCACTGTCTGATTCGGGACTCATGCTCACCGAGTTCCCGGATATCCATGTCTTCAATGGGGTGACAATAAGGCCAGTGACCAATGTCATGAATTAAAGCGGCGAGTACAAAAGCTTCTGCCATCGCAGGCGTGATCCGCTCAGTGAACTCGCTATCCGACGAAAAGCGGGCTACGACACGTAGAGCGTTGTGGTAAACGCCAAGTGAAT
>CAXGRW010000457.1:0-4713 GCA_964012125.1 uncultured Rhodopirellula sp. | reverse complement strand
TCAGCGACCGGGCTACTGCCCAATTCTCACCACGCAATTCTCACCACGCAATTCTACCTACCCAGCAGTTTCTCCCGCGTAGTTTAGCAGGAGAACGAGTGCCTGACGTTAAACATTCTGACGCCAACCATTTTGACGTTAACCATTTTGACGCCAACCACGTTGAACAACGCTGCCTTCCCTGTGCGTGCATCGCCTTAACCGCCCAGGATTTACAATCGCCCCGAGCAGCCCAAGCTCCCTCGAATTGTCACACGGCGACGAAAACTCGCGTTAGAGGCCAAAAGCCGCAAGCTTCCCAAGCCCACTCCATATCGAGCCCAAATTCACTAATCAAATGTTTCATTAAAAAAAGAAGAGCAAATTGCGGTCCACCCGCGTCCTAGCGTCAACAACGCACAAATCGCGGCAGAATGCTACACCACAACTGTTTGATATGGCTACACACTGACCGTTGGCATGCGTGCATGTGTTCTGCCCCCCAGTTGCACAACCTGCACCACGAACGGCCACCACGAACGGCCACCACGAACGGCCACTAATGACGCTTGGTCGATCCAACCGAACCAGCCCAAGGACTGACGTCAACACAGCCCCACGCCCGCTCGCAACGCATGCGTCTATGCGTCATTTCGGGGTGCTGGCGTGTCCGAATCTGCAATATCGCGCCACTGGCCATCGACCAGACGCTGCTGAGGCCGAAACCGAGCCTTGTAATTCAAGTGACTGTTATCGGCGACGTACATGCCGAGATACAGATATTTGCGTCCCGTTTCGATGGCGTATTCGATCTGCCGCAGAATTGCATAAGTGCCAAGACTGTATCGCATGGCATGCGGATCAAAATGCGTGTAGACCGCTGAAAAACTCATAGCGCCAGTATCAACAATCGAAACGGCCACAAGCTCGTCATTTAGCCAGATTGCCAGCTCCTGAGTATCACAGCAGCTATCGGCCAAGAACATTCGATAGCCCTCAAGATCCAGCTCACCCGCTCCTTGGCTCAAACCTCGTTTATTTCGATGCAAATTGAATAGCCATACACGCTTAGCATCGACCCGTGGCGCACCCCATTCGCAGGTCAGTTCACGATTCCCCCGTCTGAGCACTCGCCGCATAGATGCCGTAAAGCGGAAACGTTCCACCTCCACCCGAGTGGGTTTACATTCGCTGCAAGCAGGGCAGGCTGTGTTGTAAACAAAGTCTCCACTTCGGCGATAACCCATGGCCAACAATTGATCAGTCACACTGGGACTGACTGGACCTACTGGGAGTCGCAACGGCATCCTGGCTGTCACTCCCGCCAAGTAGGGACACGGCTGCAATTGGTCCTGAACCAGCAATAACCGGCAGTTACCATCAGCCAAACGAAGGGCTTTCTCAGGATCAAGATGACTCATTTGCACCTTCCTCGTCACCGAACGCGATCACGTGATTCACAGTCATTTCACCCAACATTGAGAAAGACTTGATTACGAAAGAATTGAACTCTTCTATCATCCTTGGCCAGTCATCCTTGGCCAGTCGATCTTGCTGGCCAGTCATTTACTGCCCCGACCTCTACTGACTGTTCAGAAGCGGCAAAACCACAAAAACTCGCCGGCGTCCAAATCCCGATCCCAAAATGACGATTCGAGGGCGGCAGCACCACTGCAAACCGCGGAATTTCGTGCCCAGTCATTGGTTCGTCCGCTCATGCCCCGTCGTCAGACCATTGGCTCCTTAGCCATAAAAAAACTGCGAAACGAGTGACTCGTTCCGCAGTTGATGTAATTCGATTGAGCTCGTGACTCAGGTCAATTCAGAAGATCAATTCCACCACCACTGGCCATCAGCAAGCTGGGATGGTCCGGCAGATTGCTTGACGCGATTGTTGTCGCCGTCGGAATCAACCTGTACCCGACTGCTGGTGATTGCCAACTTGGGCTGCATGTTGACGCCACCACCGAGTGGTGTCATCAACGTGTTTCCTCGCCAGATAGCATTGACGGCAGTTTCTACCTGCGACGGTGCCACATAGGTTTCAACGTTGACCTTTGACTCGTCCATCAGGACTGGCATGTTCCAGCCCGCCTGTCCGTAAAAATCTTGCTGTTGGATATAAGCCGCAGCGATCGCGACATCGATCAACTGTCGCAGTTCGGCGTAGACACGAACCTTTTCGGCGATCTGTGGGAACTTGTTAGTGAAATCTTGGCAAAAGGCTTGGCTCGCCCTGTTTACTCGTCCCGACGCAACTCGCTGTCCCCCGTTGGCGACCCGCTCATTGGCTCCTACCAGTTGAACACCTCGTTCTTTGATCTTCATCGCGAAGCCGTCCTCACTGACGGCGATGCCATCGTAATTTGGCTGGAAGTACCAACGCTCCATTGCATTCGAGGCGACAGCACTCGGCTGGGCTCGCTCTACGTAGCTCATGACTCGGACGGGCAGACGTTCCAGTCCAATCCCGACCAACTTCATCCGGTAGTCAGCTTCTACCAACACGCGGGCGAAGTGAGTTGAGGTTGGGATACCTTTGAAAGTCACTTTCTGGAGGCCGAGGTTCTGCTTAAGACCATTCGCCAATCGACGAGCGTCGGAAGGGGAAAGGCGACCGCGAACGGAAGCGAGAAATTTGTTCATTCGCTGCAAGCCGTCAGCCGTTGGATCGATCGACACGCTGATGACAGAAGCGCCTCGATACCCTGGACGGTATGCCCGCAGTGCGGTGACCAAGTCTTCCAGCAAAACCACAGGACGTCCTGTTTTCATGCCGATGAGGCGGTCGGTGGGATCGGCGAAGAAACCTTCAGCCGGTCCAGCAACCACGATATCGTTGGTCTCCGGATAGAAGAACACGTATTCGATCGAAGTCAGACCAGCCAAGGCCTGCATTTCCTCATTGATGCTCTCACCTTTGGCGAGCCGAGCCGCGATCGCAGCCTCGAGGCGATTCAGCGAAACCTTTCGCAGGTCTGCTGACTGCATGACATCGGTATCACCCACCTTAGTTCGGGCTGCCGCCAATCTCTGTTTTGCGAGTCGCGGATCGAACTGGCGAACCTTCAAAACACCTGCAGCATCAACATCGATACCAGCAACCGGCTGGGAAAAAGTGGGTCCATCGTCACCACCGCCGCCGCCTCCACCGCCGCCACCCTGGGCGAACAAGCTTGGGAGAGTGACTAGGGAACCTGTCAGGAGCGTGAATAACGCGAAACAACGTTTAAAATTGGTCATCAGTGGGCCGTGCTTGGCTTGAACGGTGAAGATGAGTGCCCGCGCAGCGTCTACGCGGTACTACTCTGACGATAGTCGGAGCCACTCGGTCTATCAACAAACTCATGGGTAGCGAAGCGATCAGAGTGGCAAAATAGCCAAATTTTTCCGGTCGTGCCGCTTATATTGGGCGTTGGTTGCTCCCTTTTGCGACGCGAAACCGTTCCAAATGAATGAAATTTCTACTCGAATCGCAAATGAGCATCGAAAACCCGGCCGATCAGCAGTGCAATCAGCGTGCCGACAATTGTCGAATCAATGCTGGCGGTGCCTAAATGAGCATCGGAACGCTTTGAAACGAAGAGTCAACGTGGAAAGGTAGCCCATAGTCTTCGCCGGGCAAGCAACTGTCTCACGATTAATGGCCCTTGGACCGCAACGGAATGCCGCAAACCTGTCCCCCTCCACCTAACCAAATCATTCGGAAAATCCGCAAAAACACGAACGGGCAGGGCGTCGACGGTACAAACTGGGCCTCTGCACGGGGCCAAGCAGCCAATTCCAACCACAATCTGCGGATTCGATGCAACGCACGGAACGCTTCCTGCGGGCATGGCCTTTTCGTTTTTTCAGCAGAGCCTAGAATCGAGGGTTCTACCCCGATTACCTAGAAACGCTTGGAATAACGATGAGTGGCGACTGTGATTTTGGTCTGATTGGTTTGGCTGTGATGGGTGAGAACCTCGCACTGAACGTGGAGAGCCGCGGCTACAAGGTCGCTGTGTACAACCGCACGACAGAAAAAGTGGACGACCTCATCAAGGGCAGGGCAGCGGGCAAGAACTTTGTGGGCACGCACTCGATCGAAGAGTTCGTCAAATCGGTCAAGCGTCCTCGCAAGCTCATGCTGCTAGTCAAGGCGGGGCCCGCTGTCGACGCAATCATTGAGTCACTGATCCCACTGTGCGAGCCTGGCGACATCATCATCGATGGCGGCAATACCCACTACGCAGACACTGAACGACGAACCAAACGCGTCGAAGAAGCGGGCCTGCAGTTCATCGGTTGCGGAGTTTCAGGTGGTGAAGAAGGCGCCCTCAAAGGCCCGAGCCTGATGCCCGGTGGCACCAAGGAAGCGTGGCCTGAGGTCAAGGAGATGTTTCAGGCGATCGCAGCGAAGGTGGGGCCGAATGACGAAATCCCATGCTGCGAGTGGGTTGGCCCCCGCGGTGCCGGTCACTACGTCAAAATGGTCCACAATGGGATCGAATACGGTGACATGCAACTGATCTGCGAAGCCTACCAGTTGCTGCATGAACTCGGTGGTCTCAATAACGATGAGCTCTATGACGTCTTTGAAAAATGGAATCAAGGTGATTTGCAGAGTTACCTGATCGAGATTTCCCGCGATATTTTCAGCGTCAAAGACGACCAAGACACCGATGGCTTTCTTGTCGACAAAATCCTCGACATCGCCGGTGCCAAAGGCACCGGAAAGTGGATGAGCCAGCT
>CAXGRW010000456.1:0-4717 GCA_964012125.1 uncultured Rhodopirellula sp. | reverse complement strand
GGGTTGCCGGGATCGAACTGCAAATGTGGATTCGGGATATCCGCAAGTTCACACAACGTTGTTCGTTTTCCGTTGGCCAAATCGATCACTTCGATTTGATACACATTGTCCCTTAGCCAAAACGGTCCCGCGACGATCCTGCTTTCATCATTGGAAACAGCCAGTTTGCGCGGCTGCCTGTCGTCCGGGATCGCCATGATCTCGCGAGTGGAGAGATCCAGAAGATTCACTCGCATCAATCGCGACTCGGGCGATGGCGTCAGGTAGTAAATCGCATTCTGCGAAAAGCTGGCCGTCATCGCTTGGCCCTTGCCGATCCGATAAAGCCTGGTCGTATCGAGGTCGCAAATCCAGACCTCTGGCGGATGCCCGAATGATTGCCGCTCAATCACAACGCGCCTCCCGTCGGCCGAAGTGAAACGCTGTTCCATGTGAACATTATTGCTGGTCACGGGCTGACTGGTGATCTGCACAACTTTGGCCCCACTTTCTGAATCGACCCAAGCAGGGATCGACTCCACGAAAGGCTTCCGCTCCGCAGCGCGTGATGGGACCATCGGCGCTAATAGCACGATGAAAAACAAGACGAGAAAACGTTTCATTTCAAAGGCGATGCAACAAGTGGAAGTAGCGTTCGGAATAACGTCATTGTGACGGCAGATTCAGGAAACCATTTCGACACACCAGTTATAGAACATAACGCATACCTCAGATGTCATGAATTCCATGCGTCCATCGCGCAGCAGGAACCGCTATTGTGTACTTGTTTCCGCATTCAGATTGGATCGTGAAAGCGAACGCGGCCCAGACGCACAACTCGGTGAAAATTTCGATGACCGGAAACCGACGAGACTCAACGACGTGAAGGACGGCATAGCCAACGCACTCCTCGCCTGGCCCTCAAACCGTCCGTAGGAGGCCGAGATGACAAACAATGACGGGAACGCCGTCGCCCCCAACGCCCCCTCCGTTACTACCCTTGGGGTTCCTTACGGGGTAGCGTTGGAAGATTCAGCCGTCCTAGTGCCAACATTGCAGGATGATGTGTCACACCGACCAGTCAATCGCAGACGATTCTTTGCGAAGACTTGATAACCTGCTTCAAGACCATGCGAGATCCCTGGTAACCTTGTCAACGACACAAGTGGCCCTAACCCGACAGCAGCGTAAAGACGGCGGAAAACCTCAACACCCGTGATCCACTGACCGTCAGGCAAGCGTCCGTGGATTTCATCCATAAAGTCCTGCATGCTCCTGTCAAACTGATCCGGTAAAAACTTATCAGTGCTGATGTCTGTGAAACGAATGCGCTGCCGCCTGTCCATCCACCGCAACATTCGTATTTCGCGCATACACAGCGGGCATTCCCCGTCAAAGAATACTTCGACCTGCCATTCCATTGATTGTTTCGACATAAGTGGACTCGTTCAGCAGGAAGACAAGAGTATTGGTGAGCGTAATTTCACTGCACGACGCCGGAGAGTGCCGGGGAGTATAGGAGCGAGTCCATCCTCACATCACGCGGGCCACGCAGGCAGCTTCACTATCAGAAACCAATCGCGAGCAGCAGGCCGTCACTGAATCGGATGTGGTACGCCAGCAGTCTCGTGATGAACGCCAGATGGGTAATTTCCAACAACAGGAGACGAACAAGTCCCGTGTACCAGATTTCAGACCAGCAGACTCGCAAGCAGCAGACAGAGAGAGGCGACGACGGTTTGCAATCAGGGAACCAGCCAGGAAACATCAGTGCTACCTTTAGCACCGTAGGCGAGGGACGCTCGAACATGCCCTCCCTGACGCAGGTAGAGCCAGTCCACCGACTGAACCTGAGTCCGTACTAACCTGAAATTTTCTCGTCCAACCTCTGACTCTGACTGGTTCAGAAAACGATCTGCTGTACTTGGTGGCTGCTGACTCAAAACCTGCTTGCCCGGGGGGGCCACCGACAGATACGCGGAACGACTCTGCAAAGTGACAGCCTCCCATGCCGCGTCCGCCTGCTTATCATTCATGACAGTTGCATTTCCCTGAAGCCGCAGTTGAATCTTGGTCGATGGCTCATAAAACAACCAACAGAGAGCCCCCCGGCTCAACTCCAGTTCCTTTACCTTGGCTGACCGAACATCCGTATGAAAATCGATGGTACGGGCAGCAACATCGCATCGTCGCAGCACGACCGTGCGCCCGCTTGGGCAGTGACTATCGTCACTAGTCTTTCGGATTGTCATTAAACACCCAATACTCCATGGATGTTTGTTACCGGTCGCCCCAGCCGCAAGACTCTGCCAGATGAGTGCGTCCATTCCATCGAGTGGTGTTTCCGATGAAAGCAAGAGATCAAACGCTGCCTGTAACCCCATTTTCCTGTTTCTCCGAAATGTACTGATCGAGACTCACTGAGAGCCTGACTTTATTCCAGCTAGCCGTCCAATAAAAGTCGCTCTTTGGAAAAGCCGACCATTATTTCCCGTCCGTTGGCCGAGCGGTTCCTTTCTGACGCCAATGCAAACTTTCACGGTTCCATTTTTCCAACGCAACCACATCCCCGGCTTCAATCATGGTGCCAAGTTCAATAGCACGACGAAGCTGTTCATCATTGAGTTGCTTATAAGCCGTAAGGCGTCGATCTAAGTGGTTATACCAACAATCTTGAAACAGCTGATCAAGTATCACACGCATGAAACAGTGATCCTCTTTCAACCTCCAACCTTTCAGACGAGCGATGGCAGGAAGCGAGTGACGCGTCAAATCCAGATAACGATCCTGCAATTCATAACGATGCAAACCATCTGCAGATTCATGATTCTGAAGTTCACTGTACCGATCCAAGTTATTGCCCATGCCAGTACTCTTGCGGTCGCGGCAGTAAAACGAGTGTCCGTCGAGGAACCGAAATGTTGCCGGACCAACAACAGAAAAATGCGAAACCCTGCCTTCCAACACCATCCCGACAACAAACTGCGTTAGGAAAGAAGCCTGTAAATAGCGACCATTCCTCGCCTGTTTTCCCAGACAAAACATCAGCGGGTAGGACCGTCTGTGTGCGTACATGGCCAGCAGAAAGAGGTTATCAATACTGCTCTTTCTATTGTTGCTTCTTCAGTCACTGTTCATCTCCTCAGCCAATCCTGCACTGCCACTGTAAATGCACAGAGATCGCTGATTGCGATAAGATGTACGGCGTCGAACCTTGAACCTCCCTTCGCGGCTCATTCCACCTGGCTCTCAATGCAAAATTCCGAATTGTCACGACGGAAAATGATCGCCAGTATTGGATTGCTGGCTGGTACCTGCAACTCACAAAATGCAGCTGAGGGTCCATTGGCGAACTCAGCGTCCGCAATGACCACCACAGCGAAAGCCGTTCCACTCACCTTCAGTACATACGGTTTACCGACCCTCTCGTTGAACCAGGCGATCGAAGCGATCGGTGGTCACGGATACGATGGACTTGAGATAAACGTTGCGTCAACATCGCGAACTGCGACCGAAAAACTCACAACCGCACAGCGTAAAGAAGCGCGAAAACGATTGAATGATCGAGGAATGGTAATCGGATCGTTGATGTCTCATCTTCAACCTCTCAGTTCCCGCGAGCGACATAACGAGGGCAAGCGTCGCCTGGAACGCGATTGCATCTTGGCCCGCGAACTTGCTCCAGATTCCCCACCCGTGATACAGACCATCCTTGGGGGGAAAAACTGGGGTGACTCAAAACAGCAATGCGTGGACCGTCTCGCCGATTGGGTCTCTATCGCCGAGGAGCATGGTGTTGTGGTTGCAGTCAAGCCACATCGCGGGCACGCGATGTCGCGGCCATCTGAGGCGGCATGGCTGATCGCACAACTTGATCACCCGAACCTATTACGCATGTGGTTTGACTACAGCCACTTCATCTTTCGGGATATTCCCCTGAAACAGAGCCTCCAACAATCGCTACCTATCATGGCGGGCGTCGCCGTCAAAGATGCGATTGAAAAAGAGGGGAGGGTGCAGTTTTTGCTACCAGGTGCAGCCGGAACCATCGACTACGAACTGCTTTGCACTATTTTGCGAGAGGGAAACTTCTCCGGCTCCCTCTGTGTCGAAGTCAGCTCTCACGTTTGGAAACGCCCTGACTACGACCCAACAGTCGCAATGAGCGAAAGCTACGACGTACTTTCGTCGGCCATGGGTACCAAAAACAGTTCTCGCAACAGGTGAAAATGCCGAGGCATTTCCTGCCAGGAACTGCCCCCCCAACCCCGACGTCGCAATGTCCGCCGGAGCTAACAAGATGCCACATGCCTGCTAGATCAACCCGCGTTTTGTTCGCGGCGCGAATGCAGCACCAAGACTCTCCGTCTCGAATCCATCGGGAGTGTCACCTTTGGCGCCGTACAGATAAACCGCTGCCTGCGAAATTGCTGAAACCGCACTCGAGATGAGTGAAACGACCAACAATGCGATTACGCCAATCGTAATCAAGGCAACCCCGAGGGCTGGTACTGCTGCAAGCAGCGCAAATCCACCGACAATCAGACCAATGCCGGGCAACATGAAAAGAAAGATAATGAATCCAATCCCAAAATGTGCCCCCATCGCGTCTCCCCAGGACTCTTTAAGAATAACGCCTGAACGTTTAATGGCTTTGATCGGACCAACTTTTTCAACAACCAAAACAGGAATAACAAAGTAGGTTAATGCAGCCCAAGCCATTCCGAGGAGACTGGAA
>CAXGRW010000455.1:0-4724 GCA_964012125.1 uncultured Rhodopirellula sp. | reverse complement strand
CGAGCCTCAAAGATACTGCGTGGAACTTGCTTCGGCAAAATTTCATTTTGTTCTTTGCAGTTCCGCCACTTGTTTACCTCCTACCTATGCTCCCGCCAACCACATTGAGTCATTAGGCGTCCTACTGCGAGTGAACATTCCACACGTGGCGAGTCTGAAGCGGTCCACGAAATTCTTGGCGAGGACATGACCTGAAGTCGATGACCACAATCTGCATGATTCATCAAGTTCACTGCTTCTAGATCACCATTCATTACTCCAAGCTCAACCTCCCCTAGCGAGAGCTCACCATCTGAGGATCAGTGCTCACCTCTAGTGATCAGTGCTCACCTCTAGTGATCAGTGCTCACCTCTAGTGATCAGTGGCGACTGGACATCCCAGCCAGAAACCGCCTTTGGGTTTGCTACGACAATGTGGGAATTTCTCGATTCATTTCCTTGTACAGGGTGACCGTTTTCACTTTACCGTGGCCAAAACACCACTACAGGACGTTAAACTCGGGCAGATAGCGGTCCCCGGGGTGGGGAGGCATCCGCCAAGAAAACTATCTTTTTCTGGCGAAACCTAATAATTCTGTTGCGAGCTCGTAGACGCTGCAGAACCGCATCTTTTCTCTACAGACAAAAATCCGATGACCGAATCAGGATCGACCTGGCCGGCTGACGCCATCAATGCTCTCGTGGATCGCTACGAGAGGCCACTGTTGGCATATGCGGGCCGAATGCTGGGAGGTGATTGGCAGGGAGCGCAGGACGCGGTGCAGGAAACGTTCCTGCGGTTGTGCCGCGAAGATCCAGCAAAAATTGAATCGCGCGTTGCGGCATGGCTATTTTCTGTTTGCCGAACCCGAGTCATAGATATGCAGCGGACCAATCACTCAACACCTTTCGACTCTTCCCAAATCGCCGTGGCGGATAAGTCGCCCGACGTATCGGAATCAGTCATCAAAGCAGAGGACCGAGATCAGTTGTACGGCCTGGTTGAGAAGCTCACCAACCGTCAACAGGAAGTACTTCGCCTCCGCCTTCAAGCTGGTCTCAGTTACCGCGAGATAGCCGAGGTGACGGGACTGACGATTGGGAATGTCGGCTTTCATCTTCATGCTGCCGTCCGCAATCTTCGTGACTCCCTCGCCGTTAGTTGACTTCTTCCCCGCACTCTCGCCTCCCCCACCCAAACACACCACCTGAAGACCTGAGATCGAAAATGTCTGACTCAATCTGGGACGATCCAACCGTTACCGCATACATCCTCGGCGAATTGTCAGCAGACGAAACTGCAGCGTTCGAGAAGAGAATGCAGGAAGACTCAAGTTTGGCCGAAGTGGTCGCTGAGGCTCGCACTGTGACCAACCAATTGCAAATCATGTACACCGAGGAAGCGAGCACAACACTCGATCCGACGAGACGTGAAGCCATTACGGAGGGCAATTCCGGCAACTCAACGGTAGTCAAGCAGAGCAACCCATGGCGAATTCCTTTGACGCTATTGGCAACTGCAGCCGCTTTATTACTGCTGATTGGTGGTCCTTACCTGTTCAAATTAGACCGCACCGTCTCAACCGAAATCCTCTCAAGCGAATCGGACGCGGGACCTTCTCCAGCCAGACGCGACGCCGCCCCGTTTGCAGATACTATGAACGAAGACACAGAGATCGCGGCCATCGAGACGTCTGGCGAGGTAAGTCCTATGGGAATGGGAATGGACGCTTCTCCAAAAGACACAGAGATCGCGGACATCGAGGAGTCTAGCAAGGTCCCTCTCATGGGAATGGGAGGGGGACAAGTCGCTTCTCAAAACGACGAGGATGGCATCGCTGGTTTTGGGAAGGAGATGGGTGCAGCAACCGCACCTCGCACTGCAGCAGAGCGAGCAAGGAGCGATCGCAGTCCTGCCAATTCAGCCAAGAGACTCCAACTCGGTGCGTCGTCCGCTCAGCAGGATGATAGTAGAGCTTTCAAGTTAGCCGAAGCGGCGAACACCCCACCAGCCCCAATGGCTAAAGCCCGAACAAGCCGCGCACACCCCGGCCTTAACGACAAAGCTGAGATGCTCGGAGAGCCCGATAGCCTGGCGATCCCGACTACACCGAATGTCGATGACGTTTCGGATGAACAGAATCGCTTCGAAAACCTGACAGAAAACCCATTCAAGCGAGTTTCAGATGCTCCCCTCAGTACCTTTTCAGTTGACGTCGACACAGCAAGCTACAGCAAGGTCCGGGAGTACCTTCTGAAACAACGACGCCTCCCACCCGTGGACGCTGTTCGCACTGAGGAATTGGTAAATTACTTCAATTATGAGTACCTGCCTCCCAAGGATGATGCAGAGCACCCATTCGCAGCCAAAGCCGAGATCATTGCCTGCCCTTGGAATGATGACCACCGACTGGCTCGCATCGCCTTGAAGGGTAAGACGATGAAGCCTAAAAATCGTCCGCTAAGCAACGTGGTCTTCCTGCTCGACACCAGCGGTTCCATGAACTCACCCAACAAATTGCCACTCGTCAAAGCTGGCATGAACATGCTGCTGTCGCAACTTGGCGAGAATGACCGCGTCGCCATCGTTGTTTATGCTGGATCAGCGGGACTTGCACTCGATTCAACGCCAGCAACAAAGACTCGCAAAATCGAGAAAGCACTTAACACTCTGGCTGCCGGCGGAAGCACAAATGGCGGGCGAGGAATACAGCTGGCCTATCAAACAGCCCGTGATAACTTTATCGATGGTGGAGTAAATCGAGTCATCCTGTGCACTGATGGCGACTTCAACGTCGGCACGACGGGAACGGGGTCACTGGTCAGAATGGTTGAACAAGAGGCCGCGGGAAACATTTTCCTGTCAGTACTTGGATTCGGCATGGGCAATCACAACGACAGCATGCTGGAGCAGATCAGCGGCAAAGGTAATGGAAACTACGCATTTATCGACAGCCAAAAGGAAGCCCAGAAAGTCCTCGTTGACCAAGTCAGTGGCACACTCGTGACCATTGCCAAAGACGTCAAACTTCAAATCGAATTCAATCCTCGAATGGTTTCAGCCTATCGCCTGATCGGGTATGAAAATCGTGTTCTGGCGAAAGAGGATTTCAACAACGACAAAAAGGATGCCGGAGAAATCGGCGCCGGCCATGCAGTGACGGCGTTGTACGAACTAATCCCGGCCGGTGTCCAACGAAATTCCGTTCCCCCAAAAGTTGACAACCTTAAATACCAATCACCCAACAAACTGACAGATGCTGCTAACGGAGCCGAATCGCTCACTCTTAAGCTTCGATATAAGCAGCCAGATGGAGACACCAGTCAACTCGTCGAATTCCCTGTCATTGATAACGAAACGACCTTCCAGGATGCTGACCATGACGCTCGGTTCGCTGCAGCAGTCGCCAGCTTTGGCATGCAACTTCGTCAAAGCGAGTACTCCGGCGACTGGAACATGCAAAACGTCATCGATGTCGCCAACGATGCAAAGGGCGAAGACATGTCCGGTTTACGGACCGAGTTTGTAGAGATGGCAGAAGCGGCAAAGAGAATGAAGCAGTAAGGGCACGCCGCAGGCAACTGTGGCTAACTTCCCTGCAATGGTTCTGACTTGCCGCTTTCAAGTCTTCGAAGCAAGCCCACATCCTGTCCACAGGACGCTCCACTGAATAGCAGAAAGCCATCGCCATGCTTACCTGGAACAACCAACGTCTCACTCGCATCCGATTTCACACCAGTCCCAATGAGCAGAAAATGCAGACCATCTCGTCAACACTCTGGCTTCACCTTCTCGCTCTGATCATGACCATGTCCTGGGTCAGCGGCTGCGAAAAAGTCATCCCGAGTCCGAACCCGCAACAAGGCGCGATACAGCTCGGTGGCAACTACCCTCGCATATCCTCGAAAGACTTTGCGGGCACCAACTCGTCCCAAAGAACCGGCAAAGACGAATACAATTTCACCTGGTCAGTCGCTACTAGCACCTTTTTCATTGAAGGAGATGATATCCCAGAGGACTTAGTCACTGCCTTGCTCGGAGACACCACTCAAACGACGCGTATCGAGGGCAAGTGGGAGATCAAAGGAGAGACACTTCACTTGTCGATAGACTCAGGCAACGACGAGAGCCCCCGAGCAATAGCGCTGCCCATCGTCAACACCGGTGTGATCCGTGTCATCACGCCCGATGCTCAATACGTCTTTCAGAAAAATAGAGATTGATCAGATTTGACGTCGTCTGCTAAATGGTCAAACGTCTGGCAGATCTCCTTGCCTTACAACTGTGCCTTTGAGTGACAAGTCGGCTGCAGAGTTCCGCAAGTTTAGAGTGCATCGAGCGAGGCAGTTGCAACCTTTGCAGACCCCATCAGGCTCTGACTCGCTTTTTCACAGCATCGACCCACCTTTTCAGCAGTGGGCGATTCACCTCCAAGAATTCCTCACATGCTTCCCGCGTCATGTCGCCAACATCCGCATGAACGAAGTGCATCAGGTTCTTTGCCGATCCCTGGAAATGAATACCCAACAATTGCGTTTCGTCATCGGCAATCCGAAGGGTCTGCACACCATTCTGAAAGCACAGTTTCCAAGGCTCATTTTTCTGTGTCTGCTGTTTAACAAATGAATTGAAGTTCCTGATCATCAAAGGATCCTTCAATTCCTGGAGACTGAAGCAGCAATCCTGATTCAACTCATAGAATGCCGCAAACGCGCGCATATCACAGATACCTCCCGGATTCCCT
>CAXGRW010000454.1:0-4725 GCA_964012125.1 uncultured Rhodopirellula sp. | reverse complement strand
GTGCGGTCAGTGGGATGCTACCCGATTTGGATAGTGATTCTGGTGTTCCGCTACGGGAGACAAGCATGTTTGTCGCGGCGATTGTTCCCATCTTGATGATCGAGCGTTTCAAGGACCTCGGTTTTTCGCATGAGGGAATGGCATTGGCAGCTATGTTGCTGTACCTGGGGATCAGGTTCGTAGCCATCGAGTTCTTCAAGCGTTATACGGTACACCGCGGAATGTGGCACAGCATTCCTGCGGCGGCATCAGCTGGTTTGTTGGCGTATTTACTGATGCCATGTCAGAGTGAAACTGTTCGCATTTACAAGAGTCTTGCGGTCGTGCTTGGCTTTACTGTGCATTTGAGTATGGATGAGATCTGGAGCATAGACATGAGTCACGGCTTTCGATTGAAGAAGTCCTTTGGCACGGCACTAAAGTTTTTCAGTAAGAGTAAGCTTGGCAATGTCTCAGTCTACGGCAAGCTATTTATCTTGCTGTGGCTTGCTTGGGGTGATCGTGGAGTCGTTGATCGCATCCGGCATCGCACGCGTCAGGAGCAGACTTATATTGCGCAACCAAGACAAGGGATTGATTTTGAGAAGTGGATGCCTTGGCGTTAAGTTCTTTGCAGTGTTGGCTGGTAATAGTTTGTGCGGGTTGCTTTTCTGTTTAGGGTTCTCGATCAATGACGATGGTCACGGGGCCATCGTTGGTTAGAACAACCTTCATGTCTGCACCAAAACTGCCCTGCTCTACCCTGATCCCTTTTGATCGTAGCGCATCGGCATAGTACTCATAAAGTTGTTCCGCTTGTTCTGGCGATGCCGCGTCAGTAAATGCCGGGCGACGCCCTTTCTGGCAGTTGGCCAATAATGTGAATTGGCTGACGACGAGTGCTGATCCACCCGTCTCAAGCAGAGAGTGGTTCATTTTTCCGCTGGTGTCTTCAAAGATCCTTAGCTCAGCTGTCTTGTTTGCCAGCCAATCAGCCTCAGCGGTGGTATCTCCCTGCGCAATTCCTACGAGGATCAGTAGTCCATGCCTGATTTGACCGACAGTGTGTTGATCGACAGTGACACTTGCGGACGTGACTCGTTGTAAAACAACTCGCATTTTATGACTCGGCGTGTGGAAAGACGGGAGAAATGAGCGGTGGACCTGCCTTGATGAGTTTTGGCAAGCTCAGTTTCACTTGTTAAACTCTAGCTGGCGAGGTGTCTTGCTGTGTGGGTATTCAGCGTCACGTTGGGGAATCTGCCAGCAATCCCTGTCAATTTCAATTGCCTCTGCTTCGGTTCTGATCATGCCCTTTCTGTTTACCTGTCCACATTGCCATACCTCGACGCAGGTTGATGATTGTTACAGCGGTCACGACGGTACATGTGTGACATGTGGCAAGTCGATTCAGATACCAGATTTTGAATCTTTGGGGGAAGAGAGTGCAGAGCGGAGTCGAAAGTACTCTTTGCCGATGTTTCTTAGTATCGGATTTTTCGTAGTGATTCTGATTTGTCTCGGTTTCCTAGTGATTCGAACTGGTGGCGACACGATGCAGCGTATGGCAACAAATCGTACTCGCTCCGAGTCAGTGTCGAACCTTCGAAAAATTGCGGCGGCTCTTAATGCTTACGCGCGTGATCATGGGACGTATCCGCCGCCGGTAGTGACAGCGGGAACAAATACTCATTCGTGGCGAGTTTTGATTTTGCCCTATCTGAACGAGAATACTTTGTATGACCAATATGACTTCGATAAGCCTTGGGATTCAGAATCGAACATGAGGGTCGCTTACAGGGTTCCAGCGGTGTTCCAGAATCAGAAGCAGAGCCGGGGAAATTGGGGAACGTTGGGCTCTCAGTCAGACTATTTTTTAATCACGGGGTCGGGCACATTGTTTCCGAGTACAGGACCATTGTCTCCTGATCAGATACGTGATGCTCCTGGGCAGACATTGCTGTTGGTAGAGGCTCGTCTCATGGGTAAAGAAGGGGTTTCTTGGCTAGAGCCAGTCGATATCAAGGTCAACAGTCTGCGGACAAGCGGCTACGGTGAACTTGGTGGTGTCCTTGAAGACGGATTCGCCTTTGCAACCGTCGATGAGAAGACCCGGTTCTTGTCAGATTCTGCTGATCCGATTGCGATCAGGGCGGTGATCACTGCAAACGGTGGAGAGCGTTTGCCCAGTGACGTTTTTGACTGAGCCTCGGCTGGCACACCCTAAAGGATGCGGAATCGGAAAACTTACCAACCTGTGATGCTTGTTGCAGCACCGTCTTGTTGATCACCTTTACGCCAGTCGTAAAGGTGATGTGGTAAAAGTGATACTGACCAGCTGCTAGTACTGGCGTGGTCGAACACTGCCTTGCACTCGACTGGGCAGTCCTTGGATCCGTAAGAATCCTTCGGCATCATCTTGATTGTAAGAGCCACCACCTTCCATGGTGGCAATTTCTGCATCGTACAGGCTGTTAGGGCTGCTTCTGGAGTCAACGCTGATATTGCCTTTGTAAAGCTTCAGGGTGACTTCACCGCTGGTAGGTTTTTGGGCCTCATCAATGAACGAGAGCAACGCATCCATTTTTGGGGTGTACCAAAAGCCGTAGTAAACCATTTCGGCCACTTCAGGAGCGAGTCTATCCCTCAAGTGCATGAGGTCACGATCCATCGTGAGTTGTTCGACATACATCAGTGCGTCGTAAAGCACGGTCATTCCCGGGGATTCATAAACACCGCGGCTCTTCATGCCTACAAAGCGATTCTCAACCATGTCAATTCGTCCAATACCATTGCGACCAGCGATCTGGTTCAGTTGCTCGACCATTTCGAGGGCTGTGACCTGCTGGCCATTCAACGCAACGGGAATTCCTGAGTCGAATCGGATTGTCACCTTTTCCGCCGCATCGGGTGCTTCCTGCGGACTAACCCCCATACCGAAGTCGACCATTTCCACCCCGTTGACGTCCAATTCTTCGAGTTGTCCAGCTTCGTAACTGATGTGCAGCACGTTCTCATCGCTGCTGTAGGGTTTCGCAGTCGAAGCTTTGACGGGGATGTTTTTGCTCTCGCAATAGGCAATTAGCTCGGTGCGACCAGGAAACGCGTCGCGGAATTCCTTGATTCGCCATGGAGCAATCATCTGGACATTGGGGTCCAATGCCTCCGCCGCCAGTTGGAACCGGCATTGGTCATTCCCTTTGCCGGTTGCGCCGTGAGCGTAGGCAGTGGCACCCACTTCTCGGGCGACTTGAAGGCAGATTTTGCTGATCAGCGGCCGGGCGATCGATGTGCCGAGGAGGTAGATTTGTTCATACTTTGCTTGCCACGCGAGCACGGGAAAGGCGAAATCCCGGCACATTTCCTCACGGGCGTCGATTAAACGCGAGGAAACTGCTCCGCCATTGCGAGCCTTTTGCATGATTTCTTCACGATCTTCGCACGGCTGTCCCAGATCCACGTAAACTGCATGGACTTCATAGCCCTGATCTTGGAGCCAACCGAGAATTACCGAAGTATCAAGGCCACCGGAGTAAGCAAGTACACAACTTTTCATTACGATATCATCCGCGATTTAATGATGGACTACCCTAGTCTGCAACGCTAATTTGAAATCTGATTCCTCTTTACTGCAACCCGCCCAATGAATCAGCTCTCCCCTGCCCTGCTGGAACTCATCGCAAGAGCCATGAATGATGATGAATCCCGCCAAGAATTGATAAAACACGTCGAAACATTGAAAAACTCAGATTCTGAACCTGGTGATGACCAAACCCATCAGATCGATGGGGCCACCGTTGATCTTGGACGAGCAGCCCGATGTGGATTCGGGGAGGTGATTTTTGGTGAAGGAAAATCTGCTGAACTGGTCACTCGGATCATCCAGACGCAGTTGGACCGAGGGCAGTCGGCATTTATCACCAGAATCGACAGCGGAGTTGCTTTTCAGGTCCGCCAATCATTCACACATACGCAACATAATCCTGTTGCCCGCACCCTAAGGGTCTCGAACACAGAACTCGGAGCTGCACAGCCCTTGGCATCGGACAGGTTAGACCAGACATTTCATGCCGCTGTCATTACAGCTGGTAGTACGGATCTTGCTGTCGCTGAGGAAGCAATTGAAACCTTAGCTTGGATGGGAATCGATTTTCAGCGATTTGACGATATCGGTGTGGCGGGGCCACAGCGTCTTGCCGCTGCTATTCCGGACCTGAAATCGGCCTCTGCGGTCGTCGTTGTGGCTGGTATGGAAGGGGCACTGCCTGCAGTCGTGGCAGGACATTTGGCCGTTCCTGTTTTCGCAGTACCGACTAGCGTTGGGTACGGTGCCAGCCTCGGTGGACTGACACCGTTGATGGGGATGTTGAGTACGTGTACTGCAAATGTGGCCGCGGTCAACATTGATGCTGGTTTCAAAGGTGGGTACATGGCTGGGATCGTCGTCCATCAGCTTGTGAAGAATTTGCAACAGGCTGCAACCTGAGACTCGGCCTTGGAGGAATCGAAATGACGAGTGAGCCTCCGGTGCGTTTGCCAACGCGAAAAGCTACTGCCCATAAAGGCAATTTTGGGCGCGCCTTGCTTGTGGGAGGGTCACGTGGAATGAGTGGATCGATTGCCCTCTCTGCGATTGCGTCGTTGCGGGTTGGGGCGGGACTTGTGACCGCTGTGATTCCCGATCGCTGCCTTGAGACCGTCGCGTCATTTCACCCCTGCATCATGACCAGTCCATTGGCAGATGAT
>CAXGRW010000453.1:0-4736 GCA_964012125.1 uncultured Rhodopirellula sp. | reverse complement strand
AGGATTTCACCTTTACCCGGTACTCCCTGATCACCGCTGTAGCGTCGATACCTGCCTTCAACTTCAGCGAATGGCAGTTGTACTCCGAGCGTATTCAGGTGCCGCGAGTAAACATTCAGGAAGGTAGGGTTATAAACACCACTTTCCGCAAACGTTGGCATCAGCGCAATGTCTTTCAACGAGATGATCGTACCGCGTTGCATCCATGCGCCGGTACGAATTTCCGCACCGCCACAAAGGACGATTGTACCGCCTTTCATTTGTAAACCGGCGAAATCTCGCGCGGTTCCGCCAATCACAATCAAGCCCCGCCGCATTCGCATTCCAACTTCGATCCCAGCGTTCCCATCCACCAGAATGGTTCCGCCCTTCATGCCCATCATGCTTCCGCGGTAAGCAGCTCCCACTTGCTGTCCAGCATCACCATGGATGTGGATTTTTCCATTTTTCATCTCTCCGCCAACCCAGTCACCTGCGTTGCCGAAAACTTCGATGCCCCCACCTTTCATGAGTGCTCCCAGATGCATGCCCACATCACCATGGATGGTGACCTCTCCACGAGTCATTGCACGGCCCACGTGACGCACGCGATGCAGATCCCCATGAATTTCGATGCAGTCACTGCATTCGCCTTCGACATCAAAGAATTCGTCGAGCCGTTTTTCACGCTTACCGTGATACACCACGCTCGCACAGATTTCTTCATTGGAACGTTCCAAAAAGTAATCTGGGGTGATCACCTCGGCCTCCAGGACCACGGCTGGATTTTTCTTCAGGGTAAGTTTGATTTTATTCATTCAGATGAAACTCTCTGGAATAGCATTACCTGCCTGGAAGATCGTTCGCGATACATCACTCGGGTTTGATGCATTGCTGAACTTCGGCACGCTCAATCCGCTCCATTTCGACGGGATAGTTTTCAAACGACATGCAGTAGCGATCCTCGAACAAAGGACGCAGGAATTCATCGGTGCCGGGATCAAATGAGGGTTTGACGAGATATTCGTTGCCATCTGGAGTCTCGCGAATATCACCTTCCTCGATCACGACCTCACCTCCCTTGATCACATAACGGGGGTGCCCAAACATTCTCGCAATGTCTTTATCGCTGTGATAAATGACCATATCAGCATCTTTGCCAACACCAAGATTTCCTTTTTGATGCAGCCCCAGACCGCGTGCAGGCCCAGCTGACATGATCGTGGCGATCTCATACAGGGTGTATTCACGGTTGATTTCCGGCAACGTGATCCGATTCATGATTTCGGGTGGTAAGCCTTTCATGCATTCTTTGCGAAAATCAGCACACATCAATAATTGAATGATTTCAGGGTACCGCCAGAAACAGGCGCCGTTGGGATGATCTGTCGACAAGAACACTCGCCATGGATCATTAATCAGCAACAAGAGTTCTAGTCCTGTTGCCCATTGCACGGCGTTGACCAGATTACTGGGGCGATAAGAGTAGGGGACAATGCCGCAGCCTGTTTCGTTTTCAACATCGAGGTTTCCCCACTTCCGTCCCGTCAGCTTGTATAGCAAATGCTGCCATGGCCCATCCGCTGTGATCGTGACGGTATCACCGAAAAGAACCGCACCTGCATCGGTGGTCATGTTGGGATGCGCATTGAAGTAATCAGCGAGTTGAGCAGCCTCCGATTTCATGGTATCCCAATCATCACCACCGTAGGCATGATACTGCAGATGAGCCATGTGAGCTCGATGGCCCTCCAGGTGCTTCATTGTCTCCAGGGTCGTGCTAATGTTTCCAGGAGCTCCGAGGTTATTGCAATGAAGGTGAATGGGATGCGGCAGCCCCAACTCATCAATGATCTTTGCGAGACTGGTGACAATGGTTCCGGGCGTCGTATTCTTATAACCTTCGACAGGCTCCGACAATTGATTAGCATCTTTCCCCCACTTCCAAGCAGCAACGCCGCCTGGATTCACAGCCTTGACGCCGTACGCTTTGGCAGCCCAGACGTGCCAAGCGACGATATGCTTCGCACGCTCGTACTCTCCGGCCTCAAGTAAATCGAGCATGATCTCGTTGTTGGCCATCAAGACAAGACAACTCTTATCGACAATCGGAATATCAGCCATCTCTTCATGCGTATGCCTTGCCGAGAGCACGGGCACAGCGGCTTCATTGACGGTGGTGAACCCCATCCCCGCGTATAAGTAACCAGTCGCGAAAGTAGTAGGTGCCATTCCTCCGAGTCCACTACGACGGGTCTGGCTACGTATGAATGCCTGAGTTCGTCGATGGTCTTCGGGAGTCATGGCTCGAGCAAAATTGATCGCCCCACCAGCAACGTGTGTATGGACATCCACCCCACCAGGAAAGATCACCAAACCAGTTGCATCGATGGTACGACCACCCGTGACAGACGACACAAATTTTCCATCTTCTACATACAGATCACGTACCTCGCCATTGATGCCGTTGGCTGGATCGTAAATAGTTCCACCAGTGATTCGGAGCATGCGATTTGAAGCCTGTCAATTTCTCCGGTTGCCAACAAACTGGGGCATCACATTCACGGGGATGCCTCACAACATCGATCACACGCTGAATTTCACCCTTTCAAAAAGCTGAAATCCCGCCGCGGATCAAATCTGATTCAAAAGTATTTGGGGCCGTTCACCCATCCAATCAGGTTTTTTCAATAGCGTCTCTTTGATCCGTCGAACGACTTCTTCATCAGATGGATAGGGAGACTTCAGCGCTGGACGCAGTGGCAGCGGAATCTCATCCATTCGATAAGCCGTACCGGGAGCCGATATCCCAGCTGGTGCGGTCGTGATATGCACCCTTGCCAACTTGCTGGTATGGGTCACATGTGGATCGAGGACGATTGTGGGGACCTTAGCAAGATGATCAATCGCTGGCTGTGGCATGGTAGCGCCAGGGTCTGCGCCAATGATAAAGGCACAATCAGTATCTCCCCGGACCAACACATCGACGGTCGAGAATTCGCCGGGGTTGTATCGGGGGTATCCTCGATTGAACGAGATACCAAACGGATAACCAGTTTGCCAACGCATGATGACGTCAGCTCCGGTCACGTTACCATGCCCGCGCATTGGCATGGCGACAAACTTTGTAAACGCGTTCATCTCGGCAGCCAGTGTCAATAACGCAGCCGAGTTCATGTGCTTGCCACGTGTCATCGACAGCCCCATGCCGAAGAAGAAAACGCCGTACTTGGCGGCTTTCATTTTGGCCACAAAGTCCTGCAATTGTTCGAGCGTCAATCCAGTCTCGGCAACCTGTGCCTCACTGACTGGCTGATCTTTGATCATCGCCCTTAAGACAGTGATCAGTTCAAAATCTTTACCAGGTCGAACCTGCAGAAAGACATCGGATGCTTTTACACTTTTCGTCTCGCGGATATCAACCAGCACCATTGTGCGGTCTTTTCGCCCGCGTGGCAGAAAAGGACTTTTCTGCATCAAGGTGTACTTGGTGAAATGACGCGGATGGCACTCTGCAGGATTCCCACCCCAGTAAACAATGAAATCGGCACGATTCTTGACTTCACCCAAAGTGCATGTGACTTTACCGCCCAACTGGGCAGCGATCTCAGTCGGACCGTGTCACAACGAAGTATGACTATCAAGCAAGCCTCCCAGATGATCGGCCATCTCGACGCACTCGCGTTGGGCTTCGCAGGTTGTGTTGCTCATGCCATAGACCAACGGCATATCAGCTTGATAAAGATGTTCAGCAGCAGCGGCAATCGCCTCATCCACCGTTGCTTCTTTCCCGTCAATCAAAGCATCGGGGTACTTTCGCTCTGCAGTGTGATTTAAAAACCATGCCTTACCGAGCACACAAGCTTTCTTCGCCTGATGAATGCGTACATCATCCGCGTGCAACTGAATGTCATCACACACGCATCCACAGAAGGTGCACGTTGCATGATCAATGACTTTCAAATCCATCAGGTTTTCCGAAAAATGAATGAAGGCGACAAATAGATCACCGACGCAAAAACGTCAGGATGTGGTTTCATCGTTGGGCGTCTCGTGGACGCCGCTGTCTTGGCTGACATCACCGTTGTCATTAACAATGCCATCAACGTTGGATCTCATGTCGTCCGAACCGGACGACGGCACGGTAAACGTTCAGCCAAGAGCGCGTCCCTGACAACTACCGCGAACACGCTGCGGCATGAAACGTCCCTCTTCAACCTCCTGCCAAGCAACGACTTCGTCACCCCGCTGCGGTACTTGAAAATGAGGGGAATCTTCACTGCCCATGTTACTGTTCTGACTCATGATTTTATCTCACTCCGAATTAGCTTCTGGTTTCGCCCCGCCCACAGGTTCGATTTCGACTTCCCAACCCTTGCTCGTTGGCATCCCGGTGCCATCTGTACTACCCCCCATCAATTGACAGGTCGGTGGACCATAGGGAACAAAAATCATACCCGCTGGAACTTTGGCAGTCTGACACCCGAACTCGGCCTCACCAAACTCCGTTTTGACCAACACACGATCACCATCAGACACACCAATCTCAGCCATATCATCGGCATGGATCGATAACGTGGTGGTGATCTCAATATATTCATCTCCGTCTTTTCCCACATTCACTTGAACGCCCTGTTTGGCCGTACGCATTGGGTTCAGCAGGTAGCGTTTCGCAGACATTCCAGACTCGTTGTCGGTGGTAGGACGGATGCTTTGAGTTTAAGGAAGTGCCCAATTTCGCTGCAATGCTAATCGAG
>CAXGRW010000452.1:0-4751 GCA_964012125.1 uncultured Rhodopirellula sp. | reverse complement strand
CGCCTCCGCCTACCACCAACTTGACGCTACTGCCTGCTCGGGTTCCGCGTCCACCTACAACATCGAAAGTAAGGATTGGACATATCCAAAGACTTCACAGGTTAATTGATTTTTCGTCTGTAGCTCATGCCAGAATTTCGTGAACAATCTCCCCGGGCTGCCCGTCGGTCAGCGTCTGATCTCGGTTACTGCGATTAAAAACAAGCTCTTGGTGATCGAGACCAAAGAGATGCAACAGCGTGGCATGATAATCATAGTGGTTCACAACATTTTCAACGGCTTTGTGTCCCCACTCATCCGTCTTGCCATGAACATGCCCAGCTTTGAAGCCTCCACCGGCCAGCCACATACTGAATCCGTACGTGTTGTGATCGCGACCGATCTTTGTTTTCCCTGCATCATTTTGAACGACCGGCAGTCGTCCCATCTCGCCGCCCCAATGCACCACAGTTGAATCAAGTAGCCCACGTTGTTTGAGATCCTTGACTAAGGCCGCAGATGGGCGATCGACTTTTTGGCAGGCAGCAGGCAGTCGACTAATGATGCTGCCGTGGCTATCCCAAAGTTGATTTGCCGTATAAACCTGAACAAAGCGGACCCCACGCTCAATCAATCTTCGAGCGATCAAGCAGCGACTGCCATAGTCCGCAGTAGCTTTTTCATGCATACCATACATTTCCTGAGTCTTCTTGCTTTCCTGACTCAGGTCCAATGCTTCCGTCGCAGAGGTTTGCATCCGAGCAGCCAACTGATAGCTGGCAATCCGTGCTTGCAGGTCGGTACTGCCGGGATAGTGCGAAAGATGATTTGCGTTGAGTTGCTCGAGATACTCAAGCGCGCGACGTTGAGCGTTTCCCTTCAGGTGCGCTGGAGGCGTAAGATCAAGAATGCGGGGTTCTCGCGGCCGAACGACTGTCCCCTGATAAATTGAAGGCAGCCAGCCATTGGACCAATTCTCTACTCCCATCACGGGCAACTGCCCGGGATCAATCAGCGACATGAACGCCGGCAGACTCTCGGACTCACTTCCCAATCCATAAGTCAACCAACTACCGAGTGATGGCCGCCCTTCGACCGTCCGACCGGATTGCAAGGCACGGATCGACTGGCCGTGGTTATTGACACCGGTGTGCATGGACCGAATCAAACAAATATCATCTGCAATCGAACCGGTATGTGGAATGAGTTCGGACAATTCCATCCCAGCCTGCCCTTGGGGTTGGAATTTCCAAGGGCTGTGAAACACTTTTGAACTGGACTGTGCCGCATTGTCGTACTTGACCTCACCCGGGAATTCTTTCCCGTCATACTTTGCCATTTCAGGCTTGGGGTCAAACATATCGTGATGGCTGGGGCCTCCCTGCATCCACAACGAAATCATGGCCCGCGCCTTGGGCTCACCGGGCGGCGTCTTGGGTGTTGTATCATGAACGCGGGCTTGCAGATCCGGCTTTTTGACCTCTGCAAGGGTTCGATTCTGATTCGCCAGCCAAGCAAGTGCCACACCGCTGACATTCATCGCTCCCGCCGCGAGGAAGTGACGGCGTGACCCAAGAGTGCATTGATTTGATTTACTATTCATGCTTTTATCAATCAACGTAGAGAAACTCGTTTGACCCCATCAGCATTTGGCACATCACAGAAAGCGATTCGAGCTCCGCGCTCTTGCTGGCGGACTTTCCGGAAGAATCTTTGTATGCCGCTTGTTGCTCAAATATGGTCCGTTGTTCCGTAAGAAACTTGACTGTCGCATCACGTTCGGCAGCGCTGGGATGGCGGCAATAGATCGCCTGCCATGCCGCTTCGATTTGCTCTGCGGGTTCCGAAGCGAGTTTGGATAGTGTCTCAGCAAAGTGTCTCGAATACGTCAAAAGCAACTCACTATTCATCATCAACAGCGACTGCGTAGAAGCAGTTGACACATTGCGTTTTTCGCAGTTGGGCGCCATGGGAGGCTGATCAAAAGCTTCCAGAACGGCGAGCGGTCGGCTTCGTCGCATTTGCACATACACACTACGACGATATTGCTCTCCTTTCATGTCAATGACAGTGCCCGGCCGTCCTGCGTTGAGGTTTTCTTTACCGATCACAAATCGCCCCACACCATCAGCCATCACAGGCACAGCCGGACCACGAGCACGTGTATTCAATTTGCCCGCGATATCGAGGATGCAATCGCGAACAATTTCGGCATCCAAACGACGCAAGCGTGCCGAGCCATACAGGGCGTTGTCTGGATCAATCTCTCGTCTTCTTTTGTCATCAGTGACAGACTGTCGCCAAGCACGCGACTTGAGAATAAGCCGATGCAGATGCTTCAAACTCCAACCACTCTCAATGAATTCAATAGCCAACCAGTTCAACAAATCAGGGTGTGAAGGTGCTTGACCCTGCACGCCAAAATCACCGGGAGTCTCCACCAAGCCCCGCCCAAAGTGTTGACGCCAAACACGATTTACAATGACTCGTGCCGTCAGTGGATAGTCCGGATGAGTCAAGCGTTTTGCCAACGCCAATCGCCGACCACTGGTAGCAACATCACTCGCGTTCGCGGGAATTTGTGGCAGCTTGCTGACCAGCGACACTACACTTAATCCTCCAGGCTTCAATTCCTGTCGCGGCTGATCGGGGTTGCCACGAAACAGCAGATGAGTATTTGGCAGGCGGCCTGATTTTTCGGTGAGGGCTCTCACAAACTCCTGTTTTGGCTTCGTTGCACGAACCGCCGTTGCCTTTGCCGTCAACTTCTTCAGCTCGTCAGCAGCTTTGCGATCATACAAGTACAGCGAACCTGATGTGACATTAAGCTTGGGATGCTTGCGTATTAATTGATTCTGCTCGGGGGTACGTTTAGCTGCCGCAGTTGCATGTGCAGCACGCGCCAGCTCATGTACCGCTTCGGGTAGTTCCTTCAACTGTTTTTCAAACGTTGCAGCAATGGACTTCTTTTGTCGGCTGGCACGCTCGGCATCGATCTTCTTGGCTTCAATCTCAATCTCAGCTGCTTTTTTACGATCAGCATCGGTGTACAACGAAATACGACGCTTTGACGGAGCTTGCCACTTTTCGGGATCAAATGCCGGCTGAAAGATCGCTCGAAATCGATAATAGTCTGCTTGGCTGATGGGATCGTAACGATGGTCGTGACATTGAGCGCATCCGATCGTCAACCCAATGAACGAGGATGAAACAATACGAACCGTATCAGCCATCGTGTCATGGCGTGCTTGCAACTTGTCAGCAACTGCACCGCCTGTTCCATCGGGTGCCATACGCAAAAAACCTGTCGCCACCAAACGTTTCGCATCGGCTGCCGAAAGATTCGTCAACGGTGAAGTCACCAGCTCGTCGCCAGCAAGCTGCTCGGTAATGAATTGGTCAAACGGCATGTCACTGTTGTAGGCGTCAATCACATAGTCACGATATCTCCACGCATCCGGACGTTCCGAGTCAGCATCCGTGTAGCCCTCGCTGTCTGCATACCCAGCTACATCAAGCCAGTGCCTTGCCCATCGTTCGCCGTACTGGGGTGACTCAAGCAAGGTATCGACCATTCCTGACCAGACCTTGTCAGCCCCATCAGATGACGCCGCTGCATCCACAAAGCGTTGAACAGACTGCGGATTTGGGGCGAGCCCCAAAAGGTCCAGAGACAATCGCCGCAACAGTTTTCGCGGCGACGCATCTGGACTGAAACTCAAATTGTGTTTTTGCAACTCGACCAGCAGGAATGCATCAATTGGATTTTCCACCAGAGCTGAATTCACTGGAACTGGCACAACAGGTCGCCTAATGGGCTGCAGAGACCAGTGCGATTTATCTTCCTCAGTGAGATACGGTTCCAAGCCAAGACTCTCAGGTTCATCACGCATCGTCTCAGCACCGGCAACAATCCAGTCATGGATTGTTCGTAATTCATCTGCACTAATTTGCTTGCTTTCATCCGGCGGCATTTCACCATCGCGTAAGCGTTGATAAAGCGGACTATCCTCAGGTTTACCAGGAACGATAGCAGCGCCTGAATCCCCACCACGATGCATGAACCGCACCAGTCGGAGATCAAGATTGCCTTGGACCTCAGGCTCTTCGCCATGGCATTGCAAACAATGCGTCCTTAGGATCGCTCGGACGTCTGTTTCAAACTGCGGAGACGCAGCCGATTCAGCCCGCAAACATGCGGTGCACATCATGATCAACAAGAAGACGCAGGTGAGGCGTAGCATAGAAACAATGCGGCGAGGTAGGCTTTCGAGCGGGACCCTGATTGTGATCTGTTTTGATCGACGGGCGCCTCTAGTTTAATCAAATTCTTGACGTTTTTGGGGCATGCAACTCGAATCACTGGAGGTCAACTCATCACGATTCAGAGTGTTGCAAATCTGTTAATATCAAAAAAACACCGCAAAATGCCGCTCGAGTCCAACAAACAGCCGGCGGTTCACACTGACAATCGAACAAAATCATCAATTGCGAGCAAACGTTTTACTTTGGACAACCAAATGAATGAGATCTTGAAGTCCACCGTCCTGATTCTTTAATTCATCCAGAATCCCATCAATCGCTGGCCGGTCCGTGGCCTCCAATTCCCGCCCCAGCGCGTAGGCCATTAGTTTTTCAGTGAGGCACCGGCTGAACTGATCACTTTGAGCAACCATTAGCTCCCTAAATTCCTCAAAGCTGGAAAAATGTTCACCGCTCGTCAGTTTGCCGGTCGCATCGATCGGCACCCGTTGAGCATAGTTCTTCCGCCA
>CAXGRW010000451.1:0-4770 GCA_964012125.1 uncultured Rhodopirellula sp. | reverse complement strand
CCTTGTCTCTTGCCGCTGCAGGAATACAGATCCCAGCTAAAATGCAGGGTCGTGATGTAATGTCCAGCAATTACAAAGAAAGGAAATTTATATTCGCAGCACGCGACCGCTGCGGAGAAGCAGACGATCGAATACGCTCCGTCCGCAGCGAAGAATATCTATACATTCGGAATTTCTATCCATCGCGGCCACACCTCATGCCAAGCAATTACAAGGATGGCAAGTTAATCATCCAACGCCTACGTGCCCTGCATGCTGATGGAACTCTTAATCCCCTTGCGAAGCGAATCCTCTTTGCACCTGAGCGACCAGCCGAAGAATTTTATGCGCGTGCAACAGATCCGTGGCAAACCAACAATCTCGCCAACTCCCCCGCCCATTTTGCGGATCTACAGACGCATCGCGAGACGCTCGACCAGTGGATTGAAGAAACTGACGACCAAGGTTCTGAAAGCGACGAAATTTACGCATTGGAAATTGAAGACCAGATGCGAGCCACCAAAAACGCTGCAAGTCGTGAGCAATTCCGACGCAACAGCGAACTCTACCAACGGTGGCGAGCCGCGGACAAGTAAGCCGACGGATAGTCTCCATCCAGATTTATCGCCAACCCTTGAGCCATGGCGAACAAGATACATCGCTCACGACGGCATTACATCCACGGCACTTGGCACGGCTTACGCAACCACCGGCTCAAAATCGCGTTCCACAGCAAGAGATTCATCAGACTCTGATTCAGAAGCAGCCAGACGTCCACCGGCGCTCCAGTACAACGAATAGGTCACTGGCACCAGATAGAGCACAATGAGCGTTGCAAACAACTCGCCAAACGCGATGCTGGTTGCCATAGGAATCAAAATTTGAGCCTGAATCGAGGTTTCCAGCAGGATCGGAAACAAGCCACCAATGGTTGTGATGGTGGTCAGCAAGACGGGCCGAAATCGCCGCAGCCCTGACTCTGCCAATGCTTGATTGATGGGCATTCCCGAACGAACCCGCGAATTGATGAAGTCAATCAGCACGATTGAATCATTGACCACAATCCCCGTCAAAGCAATGATTCCATAGAAGCTGAACAATGTTAGCGGCAACCCCATGATCACATGGCCAAACACTGCCCCCAACGCTCCGAATGGAATGATCAGCATGACAAGCAGCGGCTGCACCGCAGATTTGAATTCGACAGCAAGAAGCACAAACATCGCGAGCAAAGCAGCAAAGAATCCCGAGAACAGACTTCCAAACGATTCAGCACGTCGTTCCTGCTGCCCCTCCCAGCGAATCCTTAACGATGGATAACGTTCCAACAAACCCGGCAAAAAGTTTGCCTGCAAGTCGGCAACAATCTCTTCGGCGTTCCCCATCTCTTCGTCGAGGTTACTCGACACCGTGATCGACCGTGCCTGATCAATCCGGTTCAATTCCGAGTAAGCTCTAACCACATCAATCTCAGCAAGCTCTGTGATTGGACGTTCGAGACCGTCGGCCAGTCGCACACGTACCTCATCAAAGTTTGCCAGCGATCTTCGATCTTCCCGGGGATAAGTCACCATGATTTTCACTTCATGCCGACCCCGTTGGACCCGCATCACCTCTTCACCGTAGTACGCCGCACGCACGGTTTCGGCGAGATCAGCTGTCCGGACTCCCATGCCAAATGCTTCTGGCTTGATCCGAAAACGGTACTCAAGCTTTCCAGGTACCGAGTCATCCTTGATGTCATATACCCCGTTGTAAGTCGCAAGCTGAACCTTGCAAGCTTCAACCGCACTCTCAAGATCCTCGACCTCATCAGAGGCCCCTAACACCTTAAATTCGATCGGCGTTCCACCCGGACCAAAGGAACGTGTTCCGAGCGTCAACTCCTCTGTTCCGGGGATCGCTGGAATGCGCTCTCGCCACTTTGCAACGATCACGCGACTGTGCACCCCACGGCTCTCAGAATTGATCAACTCAATTTCGACACTCCCTACATGACCACCGCCAGAAGAGGGCATCGGTGAACCACCTATTCCCCCCCCGGACACATTTGCTCCCACTACGCGAAATGAAGTCTTTGCAATCGGTTGTCCTCGCTCCTCAAACTCAGCGGCAACTTGCCAGAACGCTTCTTCAATCTCACGCGTTGCCTCAATGGTGACACTCTCTGGCGTGCCATCAGGAAAAGTGATCGCTGCATTCAGTGTGTTTCCGTCAACCCTTGGAAAAAAGCTTAGTTGAATCAAACCGGATCGGTATAGCCCCGCTGTGACAAACAACGCCGCGAAACTGATCGCGATTGCCACGGATCGATTCCTTAAACACCACGCCAAACTAGGCGTGTACACTCCTTCCATGAAGCGATGTAGAAAACGCGTGGAAACCCCATTCAATTTCGTTGCAATCCAGAGCAACGGTCGGAAGACATAAAACACCACCGAAATTGTCTGAAAGAATCGCTTGTTACTGTGAGCGAGGTGGCATGGCAGGATTGTCAAACATTCCAACAACGAAACCATCAGAATTGCGATGATCGCCGCAGGCATCACTGCTGTGAATTTCCCCATGGTGCCACTGACAAACAGCAGGGGAGTAAACATCACCACCGTCGTCAGTACTGCCGTGGTCACAGACGGAATGACCTCAGCAGTCCCATCAATCGCCGCCTGCTTGATTGGTTTCCCCATTTGCCGATGAGCATAAACATTCTCACCCACCACAATTGCGTCATCCACCACAATGCCAAGTGCCATTACGAAAGCAAACATGGAGATCAGATTCAGAGTTTGCCCTGTGAGGTAGAGGAAGATCCCCGAGGCCAAAATTGCAAACGGAATCCCTACGGCAACCCAAAATGCCAATTTTGGGTCCAAGAATAACAGCAGCAAAACAAAGACAATCAGCAGTCCCTGTGCTCCATTTTCCAACAACAGGTCTAGCCGTCCCCTTACCTCAACTGACTCATCACTCCACGTCATCAACTCATAACCCGCAGGAATGCTGGCTGTCTGAACGTAGGTCTGCACTCCGTCGATCATTACGAACAAATCTTGAGTCGTACTGCGAATCACGGAGAGGGCAAGCGCGGGCTTACCATTAATGACATTCACCGCCGTCGTGTCTGCAAACTCGTCGCGAACGCTACCTAAATCTGCAACGGTCAACACTGCGCCGCCAGGCTCAGTCACCAGCGGTAGCTCTGCAAGTTCTTCTCCGCGGGTCCTTCGATTGTTGCCCCGCAACAAAACCTCTTGCGACTGACTACGAATCGCACCTGCTGGCAACTCGCGATTTTCCCTCCGTATAATGTCGGCTGCTTGCTTGAGGGTCAAACCATGAGACCGTAAAGCCTCTTCAGGAATCTCAATGTCAATCTGATAATCCCTGGCTGCCAGATAATCGACTTGGGCCACCGCGGGCAAGGCCAACAGATCATCACGAACGCGTTCCGCAACCTCCCTAAGTTCAAGCTCAGCACTGGTCGTCAAGGAACCGTTGGCCAACCGCAGCGCAGAGTCAGGGGCAATCAAGCCCACCCGGATCGATGGACGTCGATTAGTCACCAAAGTGACCTGCGGGTCTTCTGCTTCCAGTGGAAAGCTCGGAATTCGTTCAACTCCTGATCGGACCTCATCCAAAACACGATCGGGCAATCTCCCCCCCGGAATCAGTTCTAAAAGAACCGTGCATGCGCCTTCTTGAGCAACGGTAGTAACTTTCTTGATGCCCTCTATCGACCGCACTGCTTCTTCTATTTTTTGCCCAATTCCCTCCTCGGTCTCCTGCGGAGCCGCCCCGGGATACGGAACCATCACCATGATCCGATCCAGATCAAACTCTGGAAACGATTCACGATGCATCAAGTTGAGACACATTGCGCCGACCAACATGGTTGCGACCATGCAAAGGTTTAACGCCGAATGATTGCGTATTGCGCTGCCAACGATCTGCCTGATCATGAACCGCTCCTCACCTGACCTGTGCGGCCCACCGTCGGATCGACGCTTTGCAACTCACCCTCCTGTCCCCCGCTGACGTTTTCGATTGGAACAACACGCATTCCGACGGAAGGCTGCGCCAGCGGCGAAACAATGATGGAATCCCCCACGTTCACGCCACCCGATTCCAGCAGCACCACGGAGTATTCCTCAGTGGAATAGGCAACGGTTACCGGCTTTAGTATCAAGACGTTGTCATCAACCACCCAAACCTTTTCCTCAGGCTGGACGGCTTCTTGGGCGATTCGCAGCAAATCCAGTTTCGGATTTGTGTGGATGTGAACTTTTACAAACATACCTGTCATCAATGTCGGTATGCCCAACCCTGCCCCGGTGGAGCCCGCCTTATCTAAAGAGTCACTGTCCGCCCTGAAAACTTCGGTCGCAGACGCTTCCCTGAAGCTGGCAATCGGCTCGTCAATCGATAACATGCGAACCTTCGTTGGGTCTGGCACATGTACCCGGCACGAAATCATCCGAGTTTGACTATCCACGCCCGCACCATCGTACCGATCAACGATGGCATCCCAGATGAACTGATTGCCAGCCAATTCAAAAATCACCGTAGCAGGTGTTTTTGGAAAATCGTGAGCCTGTCTATCCACCGTTCGATCACCGCCTTGCCACAACCAATTCATCTCCTCCATTTGTAGTTTGCACGAAACATCCAAACTCGTTGTTTCCTGTAACAAGCAGACAGAATTTCCTGGCTGAACGTAGCTGTCTTTTTCGACGTTGTGCTCGACCACCACCCCGTCAAAAGGCGCCTTGATAATCGTTCGCTGCAAACTCA
>CAXGRW010000450.1:0-4792 GCA_964012125.1 uncultured Rhodopirellula sp. | reverse complement strand
GCAGCCTGATAACAGTTCACTAATCCATACATCGACCCTCGAAGAAACTGATTCGCCCGGTCTGGCCGAACTCCCTCGACTTCTGCGATCAATGTCTTGTTATGACGTTGATCAGCGATATAGGAAACCGCTATCCCATCGATGATTATCGGTTGCAGCGATTTCTGTTGCGCAATCTTCTCGTCTTCTGAATTCTCGACCGGTTGCTTGGTTGAGCGTGCAGACATGACTGGCACCGAAAGAGGGTCAGCTTTGCCGCCGAGCAACTCCACCATAGAACGGCCCATAGCATCACCGATCAGCATGTAGGTTTCCGCATTGCGGTTGTAATGATAGTCCTGATTCCGTGGTGACTGATCCACTTCACGCCAAAATTTTCGTGTGTCCACTGATGCCACAGTACCGGCATACTCTGGGTGTTTTACCGCATTACCGACTGCCATTTGTGCATCCAGAATCCTCACAAATTTCTCCGACATGTTATTTCCGCCAAATCCGACCGTGGCGACCACGCAAGGCATCTGCAGCACCTCAAATTCCTTGCGTACATCATTGATTAAATTGACAAGATTCTTTTCATATCCCTGAATGAGGTCTTCGCTAAAACTATCTTTGTGTCCCTGAAACCAGACGAATCCAGCAACGTCATATCCGGCCCCGTTGTACCCAGGAACGATCTTGTCAATATTCGCAAGAGTCTTGCGCACGCCATCAATCATCAACTTGTATTCAAGTGCCTCAAACTTGTTGTCTGGATCAGTGCGGCCACTGGAAGGCGGCCGAAAGTCAAATCCCAAAGCACGATTACCCATCGCAGTCTTGATCAAAAGAACTTGCTCGTCATGAAAGTGACCTAAGACATGACCAAAGCCAAGCTCAGGGCCAATTGATTTACCATTCGAAGTTGCTGAAAGGGGTGAACCCTTGCCATTCTCTGCGACCCGTGCCTCCTGAAAATAAACATCATTTCGAACCGTCCACTCGCCAGCCGCATCAACCAACCACGGGAACTTTCCTTCCCGCTTAGCAATTGCCTCAAGATCACCATTACCCAGCAAGTCCGTTTTCTCCAACCAGAATCGTGGTGGTTCACCGCTGAACTCCGTGATCTCGAACGAATATTGATTACCCGGTATCAGGCTTATTTCTTTTTGAAAACGTTTGCCGTCTGCATTGGATTGGTAGACCGTTGTCCCACTGACTTGCATGGCACAATCCGATGTATCCTGAAAACCACAGTGCACGCGATACACACCCTGCTGGTCCACCGTAAAGAATCCAGTCGCAGTCGGTTTTTCAGTAATTGCCCCATCAGGCAAATGAATCTGCAGCCCCAATATTTTGAAGACACCGACCTTGTATACCTGCAGGGCACCATTCGGCACGGTGGGGTCAGAACTCAAGTAGACGCCAGAATACATATTCGACGCACCACTAAGGTCACCCATGCCGACCATATTGGACTGACCGGCGAGAATATAAACCTTGACAGGCTTGGTGAGATCACCTGCTTGGCCATCTGGGTCAGGCAACACGGTTGGCACCTCGGCCGTTGCATGGGTGATATTCAGCAGCATGAACAGACATGGCATCCAACAAGTCACGTTCTTCATCATGTTTCTCATATTGCTTGGACTGCTTGCAAAAGCATTGTTCAACCGTGAATCGATTTCTGGGTCACTAGAAATTAATCAACAACTCTATTAGGACAGCCTGACACTACGCTCGCCCTAAAGTTTCTTCAGTACAAACCACGCTGATTTCCAACCGGATTTTTGACGCGCACTGAAACCACCAACTTCGACAAACAGATACTCTTCATCATCGACCTGCCTGACCTGCATTTTGAGTGCCTGGTACCGGTCAAGATCCATCAGCACATTGCCGGACCAAGCCCAAAGTGCTTCACTTGTCTTACCATCTGGCTTGAACGTGATCATTGCAAAAGGTGCATTCCGCGGATTTCCATATTTACCTGCCGGAGCAAAATCTTCAACTTTCTCCACTCGGGAGATCACTTTCCAAGCACCAGCAATATCTGGGTGTGCAACGAATTGCCCATCCCAGCGGAACAGATTTTCATTTGGATCCAGAGAAGCATCCTCAGGATTCAGTCTGCTTTGCCAGTGCGATGACAGCATCGGTACAGTCGATGCCGACTTAAAGACCAGTTCGTCACTCATGGGAGGCAATTTCTGTTCCGCGAGATGAAGACTGATTTTCCCCTGTGGCAGACGGCTCGTCGGCTTGGTGCTGTACTTGTCGTTGTATCGAATGAAAGCTTTTACGGCGATTGTGACTTCGCCACTCGCAAAGTCTTCGAGGAAATCCTTCGTGATGTAAGCCCCCTTGGGAAGACCTCCGGACCCACGTCCACCACCTTGCGTAGTCTCAATCAGCTTTTTGCCATTAACGTAAATAAGATGTCCTCCACCTGACCCCACGTGATCGCCAGAATTAACACGAATGCGATAGCGGTGCCCCTCTTTCAACGGCGGAATTTTGAAAGTGCCCCGCATGAGTAAAACTTCTTTTTCCCACAACGTGTTAACGTGTGTGGCACCGTAACAGCCCGGCCCAACGCAGTTAGCAGAGCACTTTGTGATGGGGCGATCTGGCCGTGCGCCGTCGTAGTTTCCAAAGGGACTTTTACCCGTCTTCCAACGTTGGTTTGCTGTATCAAATCCCGACTGGTACCAATCGTCCATCCCGCGAGGCAGGGTGACCTCTCGATAACGGGATACTAACTGGTCGAATGGCACCTGCTCGGCGGCAATCGGATCAAAGCTATGGTAGGCCCACTCGGCATCGCGTAAATCAACAAACATCTTCCAGTCGTATTGATCATCACCAGCGCGTTTGTACAGAGCCGCCAACCCGTCGACCGGTTCTCCTCGGCCTCCTGGTCGCTGCGACTGCACTTCACTGGCAGCCAGTGGAACCAGTCGCCGCCGATTCTTTCCAACAAATTCAGGGATAAGTTCATCCATGATGATTGGGACAATCGCCCGCTTCAATTCTGGACCAAAACTACTTGGATCTGCATTAAGAAACAGATTCTTATACGGCAGAATTTCTCCCGGGTATTTTTTGCGAGCGATCTCATACACGACATCGAGCCCGCCGGGCACATCGGCTAATGATGCTGCAATGGCCTCAAGGTGATAATCGTAGGTTGATGTCGTATTCAACCCACCGGGTGCCACCTTGGAGCCTGCATATCCGGTGAAGGTTTCCTTCAGAGTTTCCGCAGCGAGCTTCTGAACGGCAGGAGAGGCCTTTTTGATCTCGGCACGAATCGCTGGTGCGAATCCGAGCGTTACTGAAACCCGTTGGTTATTACGAACCAGTTCACCCATCGCTGGCAACACCTGTTCATAGCAACGCTCGTCTGCTGCAACGGGAGTCAGTGTGGTTAGTGCAGCATTGCGAAGCCATGCTTCTTCATGCTTGAGATAGGGGATCAGCAGGTCGACCAACTGAACAATCTCGTCTGCTGAACTGTGACCGACGATCTGTATGGCTGCATCCTTGACCCACCATGACTCACTAGGATCACGAATCGCCTGTACGGCGAGCGACTGAATTTCGGGCGTCAGAACATCAGTACGTTGCAACAAGGCACCGAACATCGCCCGCCGAATGCGAGGATCCTCGTCACGCAAAAACTCCATCACCAGATCCAAACGAACCTGTCCTCCCGGCGCTCGCCAACCGATGTATCCGCTATTGATCCCAAGTGCCTTGAATGCCGCGATATTACGGATACTAAAATCCTGATGATGCATGTATCGACGAATGTCATCGTCGCTGGGCTGATCTGCACCGTGAAACCTTGTGATGAATGGACGGCTGGAATCCCGAGCCAACGTCTCCTCTGAAAGGTCCTGTTGCCGGCCATCATCATCTGGCACCGCATCGAGTGAAAGAAAGGCCTCATCAGCATCGTTGCCCCAAGGTTGTGCAGGAAGTTCATAGCGTTTCGAGAACTTTGATGGCGGTGCACCCGTGATACGAAGAGTCTTTCGCGGGATCGTGTACGCCAACGGGTAAGCAACACCCCACAACTCCTTATCATATCCTGCACCCCCAAGGATACCGAACGAACCATCAAATCGGCGTGACAAATCATAATGCCACTTACGACTGTCCATGAAGTCGCGGTACTGCTTTGGTTTCTTATCATGAAGCAACCCCATTGCTGCACTCCGCCAAATCTCACCAATCCCACCACCGGTGTGACCGTGCAGCATGAACGTCGTGGTGTAAAAACTTTGCATCGCACAAACATCGCGAGCTTTGGCATAGACCGAGTCTTCACCCTCGGGAGTGAGTGCTGCAGCTGCTGCCATGGCAAAGGCAAGTTTTCCATTTTTTCCATTATCGACAAAGCCCGTGAACGGTCGATCGTCGCCATACGGATTATTGCCGCGTCCAGCGTAGCGATAAAAGTGTCTCAGGGCCCTCTCGAGTGTGTGATAGGGAACGTCAGCACCACACTCTCTTGCTAACAGAAGAAACGTGACCACGTGTGTCCCAGCTGCATTCAGGTGCCCTTTTCCGTAACCTGTCAGCGCTGACCCTCGACCAGCCCACGCATCGTTGTGCTGCGACTTCGAGGCGTTATTTACCCACTGCTGTATATTCGCAAGGATCTTGGGATCGCCGGTGCGTAGATAACACTCTGCAAGCGGAATACCGCCATAACCGATGTACCACGGATAGGTGTGTGCAGGCGCTTTTCGCGCCCACTCGCGTACAACCGCGAGATCTTGATCTTCTCCTGTCGAAA
>CAXGRW010000449.1:0-4813 GCA_964012125.1 uncultured Rhodopirellula sp. | reverse complement strand
CGCTCGTAACCTTGTTTACTCAGATGCAGCCGATCAGGCATGATTTCCGTGCTGATGGTTCCATCCGGCTCAAGGAACTGGTCACCAACTTCCAAATAATGCACGCGATCACCATCTGCGAGCCGGCGAATCAACTGATTGATCGCGATGTTGTTCAACCGTTTTTCGTCCAGAGAATCAGTACCGCGCGGGAAGATTCCATGCAACACAATTTTTGTTTTCGGCAAACGCTCTGCAAGAATGTCCAGTATTCGTTCAACGCCGGCAGCAACCTGGGCGGGATCTTGATCAAAGTGCCCTGTGTTATTGGTTCCAATCATAACGACAGCAACTTTGGGTCGAATTTTCCCGAGGTTGCCATGCGTGAGACGCCAAATCACGTGTTCAGTACGGTCACCCCCGATGCCAAGGTTGATTGCCTTTCGATCTCCGTAATGCTTCTGCCAGACTTCTTTCCCACGCCCTTCCCAACCTTGGGTAATCGAGTCCCCAATGAAAGCCAAGTCCACATTCCCTTTCCTCGCATTCATGGTCAGAACTCTATCCCGCTCTCGCCAACGTTTCTCATCACCTCTGGTTGCTGGCAGAACAGCCGAATTGACATCATAGAACTGACGCAAATCCCGATAACGTTTTTGCATTCCAGCAAGAACGGCAGCGTAATTGGGGTCCGCGTGCAGGCTAAGCAGTTCTTGCGGATCCTCTTTCAGGTCAAACAGATTCCACTCGCGTGTTCTCGGAAAAAACATCAACTTGTAGCGAGCCGTCCGAACACCATCATGAACAGGCACATTGTGTACGGCTGCGTTCTCATAGTACGCGTAATAGATCGCATCCCGCCAAGATGCAGAGGGCTGCCCCTGATCTTTTAGCATCGATACCATGCTGCGGCCCTGCATCTCCTCGGGAATCTCCGCACCGGCAACATCCAGAAAGGTGGGACCGTAATCAATATTTTGAATCAGTGCTTTGGCATCGACTCCGGGTTCAATCACACCCGGCCATCGAATCAGAAATGGCATTTTTAGCGACTCTTCAAACATCCACCTTTTGTCGTACCATCCATGCTCGCCCAAGTAGAAACCCTGATCTGAACTGTAGATGACAATGGTGTTGTCAGCTAAACCTGATTCATCAAGATAGTCCAACATCGCCCCCACCCCATCATCCACTGCCTGAATGCACCTCAGATAGTCTTTGATGTACCGCTGATACTTCCAGCGAATGACATCCTTGGGAGTCAATTCCCCCGCTTTCATCTCATTCAGAAATTTATCATTCTCAGGTTGATACGCCGCATCCCACTCTGCTTTTTGTGCGTCCGTCATCCGGCGATACTCACCGTTGGCAAGCCCCGGCCGAAACTGATCAGGGTACTGACTCTCGCCATGAAATTTCATGTCATGTCCCCAGAAGAAATGATCCTTCAATGACATTTCATTTTCTCGCAGCAACTTGCTTCGCCCTGCATAATCATCAAACAGCGTCTCGGGCTCTGGGATATCGACTCCCTTGTAAAGCGAAAAGTGCCGCGGCGGTGGCGACCAGTTGCGATGCGGTGCTTTGTGCTGACACATCAAAATGAAAGGTTTGTCAGGATCACGTTTGTCCTTTAACCAAGCCAGCGCATTTTCCGTAATGATGTCAGTGCAATAACCCTCGTAGCGTTTTTTCTCCCCATTCATTTGAATCAGATCGGGGTTGTAATAACTTCCCTGCCCCGGCAGAACCTCCCAATGGTTGAAACCTGTAGGGTTACTTGAAAGATGCCACTTGCCAATGATCGCTGTCTGGTACCCCGCGTCCTGCATCAACTTGGGAAAGGTCATCTGAGAACCATCGAACCGATTGCCATTACGCAGAAACCCGTTTTTGTGGCTATGTTTCCCGGTCAAGATGCAGGCACGGGAAGGTCCACAGATTGAGTTCGCGCAGAAGGAGTTCTGAAAGATCGCACCCTCCCGCGCAATCCGATCCAGGTTGGGCGTCTCGTTGATCTTCGAGCCGTAGGCACCAATTGCCTGCGGAGCATGATCGTCGGAAAACACAAACAAAATGTTTGGCTGCTTTTCTGCCGCCCACAGCGGAACACCACAGGCCACGAGCACACACACACTTAAGGCCACAGCTGTTGGCCTAAAAGAAAGCACACGAAACATCAACACTCTCCACCTGATCACGAACCAACGAATCATTCGCACTCTGCAAGTGATTCACAAAAACGACAAATTCAATAAGAACCTAAGCTTACTCTTTCGACACTTAACTTGCTGATTACAAACTGGGTGCAAGCAAAGTTCTCAAGTGAAACTCAACACTTTCCGCCAAAGCATCGGGGTTGTAGCCCCCTTCCAGCAAACTGACGATTCGACCCTCCGCGTGTACCTCAGCAATGTCCATCATGATTCGCGTCAACGCTTCGAAATCGTTACTTTCAAACCCGTTGGCCCCAACAGGATCGGCGTGATGACTATCAAATCCAGCGCTGACCAGAATGAATTGCGGCTTGAAAGATGATGCGAGTTTTTCGGTTGCGAGCTTGAAACGCTCAATCTGTTTTGCTGCGGAAGTACCAAACCGAACCGGCAAATTGACATTCAGCCCCAGACCCTCCCCGGCACCTGTCTCATGTGCATCTCCACCTCCCGGATAAAACGGGGAACGATGCATGGACAGAAAAGCAACTTGTGGATCTTCCCAAAAGGTTGCCTGCGTACCATTCCCATGATGCACGTCCCAGTCGACGATCATGACACGTTCAACGCCAAGCTGTTTTACCAAATAGCGAGCAGCCACTGCGACATGATTAACCAGACAGAATCCCATTGGATTTTGCTTCAATGCATGGTGGCCCGGCGGCCTGATTAAACAGAACGCGTTCTTGTCATCACCCGCAAGCACGCGTTGCACCGCATCGCACGCCGCGCCTGACCCAGTCTTGGCTGCGTCCAACGACAGCGAACTGACAACAGTATCAGCCTCGATCTGCCCACCGCCTCGCTCGATAAAGCTCCGAATCTCATCAAGCCCCTCGCGCGTATGCACCTGCAATAATTGCTCTGTCGATACGGGTGACCAATCGGGCTTTGCCAGATACGAAAAAAAATCACTCGCCTGCAATCGATCCATCACTCTCCTTAAACGATTCGCTTGTTCAGGATGCTGCCCCGTATCGTGCTCAAGAAATAGTGGGTTGTAATAAAAGAGAGTCATGGCGGCCGTTCATAACAGGAGCCTTCACTAAACATCATCGGTTCAAGGCTGAGTGAAGACGGGATTCAATGTAATTAGTGCGGAGCGCAGTTATTGCGTATCGGCTTCGTGCGTTCGGCATTCAATGCCAAACTCAACACCTATTTCAAACAGGCTCGCTGCTGAGTAGGAACTTCGCCGAAACCAACCGATGTTATCGTATCCTGCTGCTGAAAACGGGACACAGAACGCACCCCTCAGCTTAACGTGTCGATAGGCGAGGCGGTATTAGCGGCCAGAAGTCGCAGCAACACCGCTGCTTTGGTGCTTGCGGTGTTGTACCGGTTGGCGTGGCAGTTTATCGTTCCAACATGGAAGGCAAGGTAAATACGGCCTGCAAAACATCCGATGCGGCTAATCTACCGTATCCATCATGCGGTGTTCATCCAGGCACACACTGTTGCTCTCCACACCCCCTACCCCGCACCGATAAAAGCGTCACCAAACCATGTCGAAACACGAAACGCCAGAAACACTTGCCTTCACTGACGGTAAATTGGTTTTGATTGACCAGACCCGCCTTCCACAGGAACTAGTGACACTGACGTGCAATACTGTTGACGAAACACATGACGCCATCCAGCGACTGGTTGTACGAGGTGCACCCGCCATTGGTATCGCAGCAGCCTATGGCGTGTGCTTGGCCGCCGCGCCCTCTCAGCCCACAAGGCAGGACTTCCTCAATGCGGCTGACCATCTAGCCACCAGCCGCCCCACTGCTGTGAATCTCTTCTGGGCACTTGATAGGATGAAATCTGTGATTGAGGCAACGCCCGATGATTCAATGCTGCATCAGAAACTGATCCAAGAGGCAATCACGATTCATGACGAAGATCGCGAGATGTGCAAGAACATCGGCCGCAATGGCGCGACGCTGCTGAAAGACAGCAAGTGCGTGCTGACACATTGCAATGCAGGTGGATTAGCAACATCGATGTGGGGAACAGCTTTGGCACCTATCTATCATTGCCACCAGCAAGGCCAGGCAATCGAAGTTTTTGCCGACGAGACGCGCCCGCTTCTGCAGGGCGGCAGATTAACAGCATGGGAATTATCGCAGGCGGGCATCCCCGTCACCGTGCTGACCGATTCGATGGCCGGAAGCTTGTTGCGTTCTGGAAAGATCGATGCCGTCATCGTAGGAGCTGATCGTATCGCAGCAAACGGAGATGTTGCTAATAAAATCGGTACTTACCCGCTCGCCGTCCTTGCTCGCTATCACTCTGTGCCGTTCTACGTGGCAGCACCCTCGAGCACTTTTGACCTAGCTCTGACCGACGGTACCGGCATCCCTATCGAAGAACGCAATCGTGATGAAATCGCGGCACCACAAGGAATTTGCATTGTCCCTCCCGCTGCCAACGTGATGAACCCGGCTTTTGATGTCACCCCCGCTGAATTGGTCGACTGCATCATCACCGAGCGAGGCCTGATCCCTACGCCCAATCGTGATGCTGTCAGCGCACACCTGTGCTGAGCCGTTTCAAAAAGATTCCGTTTGGCATCCAAACTGCTTCTTGTGGAGCAGCAAAACAAACTCGCATGCCAAGACTGCAATACT
>CAXGRW010000448.1:0-4823 GCA_964012125.1 uncultured Rhodopirellula sp. | reverse complement strand
TCTGCTTGAGACACTACATCGTCCAGCACTAGATCTGACAGAATAATCTGTCGCTCTGTTGCTTCCAGGTTCGAAGATTCGGCTAGCACATTTTTGAAAACAATGTAGTCCTGATTGGCTTCGAGCATGTGCGTTGCTCGGTACATTGGCACAAATGATGCATAAACCACAAAGGCAGCAGCGCATCCGAGGGCGATGCCAAGCGGAGCGGCCCAGAACCAGCAGTGTCGCAATGTTGACAGGATCACCCTAGGGTCAAAGGAAGCAGCATCGGTTGCCTGTTGCCCTGCCAGATGCTTAGTCACGCTCGGTGCTGCCTTTGGGGTATCGTGTTGGTCTATGACCGATTTGACTTGGTCCACGTGGGATTAACCCTTTTAGAGTGTATGGAATTCAAGTTTGATAATAAATTCAGCGACATCACAACATTCACGGTCGACGCGCCGCAGCCAGCGAGCCTTGAGTGCGTCTGAGCGACTCACCGGCGGTTTCGATTTGGATGGGGAGGTAAAGTGCTTCCCAATAATTTTTCAGCCCCCAAAGCAAAGCCGCTGCGAGAGGTATCATCAGGAATCCAGACCAGTCGTGAATAATCTGTCGAGCGTTCTCTGAGGAAAACCACCCATACAGAACACCCGTGACCGTTATCCTCATCGCATTGGCCAATAATGCAAGCGGAATTGCCGCCCCGAGCAGAATGAAGCGATCTAACCAGCAACGCTTTACTGTTGCTGCCCAGAAGGCCGCTAATGCAATCATGCCTACGAAAATCCTCATTCCCGAGCAAGCCTCTGCGACCATGAGCTGATTCTCGCCAACCCAAATCGTGTGTCCCTCTGACACTGCGGGCAGCCCTAGGACTCTCAGTGATGCGGTGCTGAGGCTCGTGGCAATTCCTTGCAGTTGCCAGCTCAGTCCCGATTCAAATCGGTAAGGCAGCGGTACCAAAAGAAACAGGAATGCAATTGCCGGTGCTGACCACTTTAGGGCAGGAAGCCCACATAAGAACCAAACTAGGCCAGCCAAGAGCGGGATGAGGGAATAGCCATCCAAAACATCGAAGTAAAGCAGGCGGCCAGCAATTCTCATGCAGGCAGCGAAGAGAATTAACAGCAGCCCAGCCGGTTCGCAGTATTTCTGAAGCCCAGGAAAAGAGTCTCGCCGTATCCAAAGTAAGATGCAGGCGAGCGGCAAAACCAGATAGCCGTGGGAATAGTCCGGCTCAATTCGCCACGTCATTTCCGCCCACGTTAGCGTTGGCCAAAAGGCGTACACGATAGCCGCGGTCAGAGCTGCAAACAAAGTTGCAGCCAATGTCCAGTTGAATGAGAGTTCATTAGCCTCAATCAGGGGGTTATCTCGACCCTGTCTTTTACGAGTCGCTTCGCTGCGGCTCGCCGCTCGTCTTGAAGCATCGTCGATTCCATTTGCCGCCGTCTGCGTTTTTGCTTTCGACGCTTTACCACCCGCGTACTGGGAAGATCGCGGAACCGCGCGTTCTTGCACATCACGCAGAGCTTCACGACCTAAGGGCACTTTTTTTCTGCGTTTTCTAATCTTTTTCACCGGTCTTGCCACTTTAATGTCGGTTTTTTTCTACGCGTTATTGCTTGTACCAGCATCTGCGTGACTTCGTCATCGTGGGAGGGCCAAATACACCATCCACCTGTAGGAACGTAACGGTTGTGAGCTTTGTACACACGAAAATAGACGACGGGTGTCGATGTCGAAATCGCCACTCTTAAATGCCCTAACCGTTCTTCGGCGAAAAGGCTCGCGGACGGCGCGAGCAGTCCCAAGGGCCGCGGAATCATCCTAAGCACGGGATGAGATTTCGTCAAACAACTAATTGGATCTCTTTGTATAAACCATTGATTCGCTCTCGCGAGCTCGTGAGATACCCCGCACTGCCTGGTCCGAAAACGCGTCAAATGCACGAGCTGATCATTCAAATGTATTGGGCATACCCCGTTTTCGCTTGTCTTTTCAGTTCAATCTCACGAGCTTAGTCACTCTTTAGCTGAGTTCTTTGTGCTTTTGACGATTTAATCAGTGCGGCCTTCCGCTAACTGTGACGAGAGTAGGGAGGGCGGCGAGTGCTTTCTGTTCCTCTAACAGCCCTAATGAACTGCCGTAGCAGGGCTGATCACGCCTAAGGGACGCCTGTACGCCTGTGCCTGCACGGCATTTCCGTAGCCTGCTTCTCCCCAGTCGTATCCCCAGTCGTCCAGGCAGGGGCGGGACGCTGCAACGGGCTTGTACGCAGTCGACTCCCAACCAATGGCTTCAGCCAAAGACGAAGGTAAACCGGTGGTTGGGCTGAATGGCTACGTCATGTGTTCGTGCTCTTCATTAAATGCCCGAATCGCTACTAGCGATAGGATTTCTAAAAGTAGTTCACTTGCGCTGTTGAGTGCTCTGGATTGCCAGGTGGGCTGTTTTTCAGGACGCTGTCGCGCCAAAGCAGGTGACTGTTGGCGTCTCGAAAGACTAGGCAGATATTGATGAAGAGTTTGATTAGTATTGAAACTGTTGAGCGTTGCCGCGGCTGATCATGATCTTTTCTGCGGTTACTCGGCACATTGCTTGTCTTCAGGCTGCCAAGTTCGTCATCGCGATGAGTCATCGATGAAACCAACCCAGATTGTCGCCTACGCTTTGATGATTGCGTGTTCTACGCTGCTCGTATGGAGTGCATGGGACCGTGGTGGGGGGTACTACAGTACCCAAGTTCGTGTGGCTTTCTTTTTGTTGCCGATTGGACTCTTGGCGATTTCTTTGCTCTGTCATGAAAGTATTAGCAACGCTCGTAGGTCGCAGGGCAGGTTTTTGGCACAGATGCATCCGCCTGTTTTGGTCGGCATTGCTATTGCTATTTGGGGGCTCGCGTTTCTGCAAACACTTCCGTTACCACAAAATATTGCATCGATCTTGGCACCAGCGGGAGCGAAAATTAAATCTGATTGGTTACCAGCATCCTTATTGAGCGAGTCAGACGATTCTGCAGATGCTGGGTTGGTCGCACATTCTCATGCGGTAAGTAACGTGAGGCTGAGCGTCGCGCCAACTTACACTCGTTTGGCTCTGCTGGGGCCAGTTGCCTTCGCAGTGATGGCTTGGGTTTGTTTTTTGTGTTTTCGGTACGCGAACACGATTTTTGTTTTTCTGTTCGTCATTGCCGGCTCGGGTGCCATCTTTTCGTTTTTTGGATTGATCGACACGATTCGTTTGGTTCGCGATTGGCAAGTCGAGTTGCGGCAGATGTTGACTATCTCTCCCGTTGGGGCTGACGATCCTTTCGGCCCCTTTGTGAACAACAATAACGCATCAGGATTTTTATGTTTGGCAATTGGTTGCGCCTTCGGCTTGTTTATCCTCAGTGAGCAGTTGCTTTCCTCCAAAAAACAGCCGGTTGCGGATCAGCGAAACGGTATTTCTGCCGGTCTGATTATCGCGCGGGTCGGATCTGTGGCATTGATTGTGACGCTCGTGGCAGGAGTGATTGGAAGTAACTCGCGGGGTGGATTTCTCGGGTTGCTTGCTGGCTCGATCGTGGTGATGGCGTTTCTGTTTCCGCGATTCAGTAAGGTAAAGCTTGCTTTTGTGATCGCCGGCATTGCCGTGTTGTCGTGGTTGCTGATTTCAGGCCTCGGGTTTGGACTTCGATCGCAGGACCGCTTCGAGACTCTTCTTGATAAGCGGATCATGGAAGACCCGCGGTTAGATCATTGGTCAGATGCTCTGGTGGCTGCCATTCATTACCTGCCGTTTGGTTCTGGTTTGGGAACCTATCGTTACGCCTGTCTCCCATTTCAAGAAAAAGGTGTGCCGCTTTGGTTTGTGAACGCAGATGGAATGCCGATTGAATGGTTAGTTGAAGGCGGAGTCTGGTTATTGCCGATGATTTTGCTGGGACTTATTGTCCTGATCTGCCATGTCCGGCACATTGGTGCAGAGTTGAAACGTGTTGAGAGCGGTGGCGTCGAAATGTCTGGCAGGGTGGCTCAATCCATTGCCTATGCGAAATGTGTTTGGGCAGTTGCTCTGTTTTCTATTCCCGCACTGTTGGTGACCCAGTGCTTTGATTTTGGCATCACCTTGATGCCTCTACTGCTCGTGTTTGCTGGAATAAGTGGAGCGATTTTGCGGGTCTCGGCAACCGTCACCGACTTGAGGACAGAACCGTCAGGCGTAAATAATGATGATCGTGAGGGGCAATTGCAGGGGCATTCCGGTGTCACGCTATTTGCTGGAATTCGCAGGTCACGCGGTGTCCGTTTTTGCAGGCAGGTTTCAGGGCCAGTCTCGTTAGCTCTCGTTGCTGTCGGGCTGGGCATGTCGGCAAAAGAGTTGCACGTTGCGTCGGTCGCTCAAGACGAAATGAGCTGGCTGCGGCGGGAGCGTAAGCAGCAATTGCTCGTTGATGTGCAGGGTTTGTCTGATCGCTTGATGCGATTGAAGAAGCTGGCGTTGGCGAACCCGAATAATTCCTTGATCTGGAAAGCAGTCGGTGAATTCAGGATCGCTGAACAACAACATTTGGGGGCTGAGCGAATGTTTGGGTTGCAGCCAGCCACCGTCGATTCCCATGCGAGTTGGTTGGCGATGAAAACAGTGAGACACGCTGCTTATGGTGCTGAAGGACCTGCTTCGTTTTCCGATTGTTTATTGCCCACGCAGAACGCAGAAGAGTATCGAAAGGCGAGAAAAGATTTCATCAGGACGCTGCTGCTGAATCCGTTGGACCCGGCGGTCCGCATTTCGTTGTTGGAACTGGATATGGTCGCTCCCGATGCAAATGTGGCATCGCGTGAACTGTTGCT
>CAXGRW010000447.1:0-4839 GCA_964012125.1 uncultured Rhodopirellula sp. | reverse complement strand
GAGCCATGAAGAAACCATTAAAGAGCAACTCCGGCACTTGGTGAAACAACAGATCCCGATGAAAATCGAGATACGCAGGCAACAGCTCACTCCACAGTAACGAAGCAAGGCGTGATGCCTGCTGACAGTCCTGGAAGGCGGCTTCGCTTTCCTGCAGGGTTTCAAGTGTTTCGCTGATCCAGTCTTTGACGACCAACCAAGCAGGCGGCCCCGTCAAAGGATCCCCTGCGCTGGCAATATCAAACACGGTATTCCAAGCCGCCATGATCGAAGGATCACTTGCGCCTGATGAGAAATTCATATACCCCGCCAAGCGATGTAGCGTTTCGCTTAAATTTTCGGGTGGCGGAGTATTTGACATCAAGCAGCACGCATGGAGGTAGGAAGCGAAGTCAGCGGGAACTCACAAGCAGTTTCAAGTCGTCTACTTTTTCTTGCTCCTCTTCGCGGTCGCTTTTTTCTTTGCTGGCGAACTCTTTTTTGCGGTCTTCTTTGCTGCCGTTTTTTTGGCCGCTTTTTTCTTTGCTGTTTTCTTTGGTGCCGTTTTCTTGCTAACGGACTTTTTCACAGCTGTCTTTTTCTTGGCGACTTTTTTCTTGGTCGTCTTTTTTGTCACCTTCTTGGATGACTTCTTTGCTGCTTTTTTCGTCGTCTTCTTGGCGGCTTTTTTAGTAGCTTTTTTCTTTTTGCCACCACCAAAAGCAGCAGCCCATCCATCTGAGTACTTTTCGTTAGTTCCGATACGAAGAATCGTCATGGTTCTCTAATCCGTGGGAGTAAAATTCAAATGTGCGATAAAATCTGTCCCGATTCATCAGGCAATCGTGTCATCGGGCAACAGTGAGGATCAGCCAACCAGATGAATGATGCGTAACAGCATATCTTCAACTACCTCGTTGTGGTGACCCCACATGGGACTGTGTTGCGGCTAACGGCAATCAACCGGCATGGATGCTCTTGTACTTGGCTCGTCTGGTAGCGCTGTCATCATCGGGATCATCTCCCATGCGTTCTCGCAAGTTACGCTCGTAAGTGTCAAAATTCCCTTCGCACCAGGTCAGTTTTCCATCGCCTTCGAACGCCAGAATATGCGTTGCAAGTCGATCAAGGAACCAGCGGTCGTGACTGGTGACCACAACGCACCCGGCAAAATTCGCAATCGCTTCTTCCAGTGCTCGCAAAGTATCAACATCAAGGTCATTGGTGGGTTCGTCCAGCAACAGGACATTGCACCCTTGGCGTAGCAGTTTAGCGAGATGAACGCGGTTCCGTTCACCACCTGACAGCTTGCCGACTTTCTTTTCCTGATCCGAGCCTTTGAAATTAAACCTGGCGACATAAGCTCGGGAAGCGATATTACGCCCACCCATGACAATGGTCTCGGTTCCACCGCTGATTTCTTCGAACACGGTTTTGTCGGGCGAGAGTGAATCACGACTCTGATCGACATACCCCAAATCAACCGTGTCACCGACTCGAAACTGTCCTTTATCCGGCTGATCCTGTCCGGTCAGCATGCGAAACAAAGTTGTCTTTCCAGCGCCATTGGGGCCGATCACACCAACGATACCTCCCGCAGGCAACCGGAAACTCATGTCGTTCATCAACACCTTGTCGCCAAACGCTTTGTGAACATCAGTTGCCTCGATGACGAGTTCGCCCAGATGCTTTCCGGAAGGAATCTGAATTTCCAGATCATCAGGTCGATCCTCAAACGTCTGCGACGACATTTCCTCGTACGATCGAATCCTCGCCTTACTCTTGGCTTGCCGGGCTTTAGGACTCATGCGAATCCACTCCAACTCTCGCGACAACGTGCGTTGCCGCGCCTGTTGCTGACGGTGCTCGATCTTCATTCGTTTTTCACGAGCTTCCAACCAGGCCGTGTAGTTTCCTTCAAACGGAATCCCCTGACCGCGGTCGATTTCAAGAATCCATTGCGCGACATTGTCAAGGAAGTAGCGGTCATGAGTCACAGCAACCACAGTTCCAGGATAATTCGCCAGATGCTGCTCTAACCAGGAAACGCTCTCGGCATCGAGGTGGTTAGTAGGTTCGTCAAGCAGCAACAGGTCTGGCTGCCGGATCATCAATTGACACAGTGCAACTCGGCGACGCTCTCCACCGGACAACTTTGTGACGTCGGCGTCACCTGGCGGCAGATTCATGACCGCCATGGACATCTCAACCTGACGATCAAGCTCCCACAAATTGTTTGCCTCGATCGTGTCCTGAAGCTTTGCCATTTCGTCGCAAAGCTTCTGCATCTCGTCATCGTCCGTGACCTCACCGAGCAACATGCTGATTTCGTTGTACCGGTCCAGAATCGCTTGTCGTTCCGCGACGGCCAACTGCACATTTTCGAATACGGTTTTTGTTTCGTCCAACGGTGGCTCCTGCTCCAGGTAACCAACGGTGAAACCATTACCCAATCTCGCGACACCATCAAATTCGGTGTCCTGCCCTGCCATGATCCGTAGCAATGTGGACTTACCGGCACCATTGGGACCAAGGACACCAATCTTGGCACCGGGATAGAAGGCCAACCAAATGTCATCAAGAACGACCTTTTGGCCATGTTTCTTGGTGAGGTTTTCAACTTGGTAAATGTACTGGCGGGACATGGCTCGACAATCAACTCTTAGTAGGACTTCGGAATCAGCGGGGAACATTCAGCTCGGACGAAAAAACAAAAGCGGTCACGCGACGGGCAGCATCATTCCCATTCGATCGTCGCAGGTGGCTTGCTGCTGATGTCGTAACACACGCGGTTCACACCCTTGACCTCATTGATGATCCGAGAACTCATACGTGCCAACAAGTCATACGGCAGACGACTCCAGTCAGCGGTCATGAAGTCGTTTGTGTCAACACTTCGGATTGCAACCGCGTTTTCGTACGTTCGGGCATCGCCCATCACACCAACACTTTGCACCGGCAACAGTACGGCAAACGACTGACTGGTTTCACGATAAAGGCCAGCCTTCTCGATTTCTTCCACGACAATTGCATCAGCTTCACGCAGCACCTCAAGTTTTTCTTGCGTGATCTCGCCCAGGCATCGCACAGCTAAACCGGGACCGGGGAACGGATGCCGCCACACGAGAGACTCTGGCAAACCTAATTCGAGCCCCAGTCTTCGCACTTCATCTTTGAACAGATCACGCAACGGCTCAATCAACTCAAACCCGAGCTCTTCTGGAAGCCCCCCCACGTTGTGATGCAATTTAATCGTCGCCGCTGGCCCATCTGGGTCAGCGCCACTTTCAATTACATCGGGGTAGAGCGTTCCTTGTGCGAGGAACGAAGCATCTTCGATCGATTCAGCTTCCTGTTTAAAACATTCGATGAAGGCGTGACCAATGCGGCGGCGTTTTTCCTGAGGCTCACTGATTCCCTCGAGTGTGGACATGAACCTCTCTTCGCCCTCCACCACGTGCAAATCTGTTTTGAAGTGATCACTGAACTCTTGAATCACGATCGCTTGCTCGTTCTTGCGCAGCAGACCGTTGTCGACGAGGATGCAGGAAAGCTTCGGACCGATCGCCTCATACAGCAACGCGGCAACTACGCTGGAGTCAACGCCTCCGCTGAGACCGCAAATGACTCGACGCTCACCGACCTGTTCGCGAATCCGCTTGATACTGGCCGCGGCAAAGTCGCCAAGTCTCCATGTTTGCTCACAACCACAAACCCCGATCACAAAATTCTCGAGCAGCTTGCCACCCTTGGGTGTATGGGTCACCTCCGGATGAAATTGCATTCCGAAGACTGGTAGCTCGCGATGCCGAATCGCGGCATAAGGGCATGTGCTGGTTTTGGCCAAAACCTCGAACTCAGCACTAACCGATGAGATCTGGTCACCATGACTCATCCACACGTCGATTTCATCAGGCAAACCTGCGAACAGTTCCGCTGGCTTTTCTACCTGACATGTGGCAGGCCCATACTCACGCGAGGGAGCATTATCAACATCACCCCCCAATGCATCGCAAGTCAGCTGCATCCCGTAACAAATGCCCAGCACTGGAATCCCCAACCGAAAAAGTCCTGGATCGCATCGCGGGGCGTTCTCTTCGTAAACGCTCGCCGGTCCCCCAGATAGAATGATTCCCTTAGGAGCGAGCTCCGCTAAACGCTCCGCAGAGATGTCATGCCGAAGAATCTGGCAATACACATTCTGCTCGCGAACACGTCTCGCGATTAGTTGTGCGTACTGCGATCCGAAATCGAGCACGACGATTCTCTGTTCAGTCAAATGCTGAGCTGGACTATCTACCAAGACGCTCTCCGCTGTGTACTAGATTGCTCGTGCCAGGCACCGCTGATGCCAGTGGTGTCGCCGGAATCAATCCAGAAGTGTAGAAAATGCCAGTACATTTCCCAAGGGGCCGATTCAACGAAGCTTCACTGATTCAACGAAGCTTCACTGATTCAACTAAGCTTCCCTGATTCAACGGAGCTTCCCTGGACTTGCCCGGAGAGACGGAGCGACTGACAATCAAACTAATGAGGCTCAGCACTTAGACTCAGCAATGGAACTCCGCATGAGGACTGATAGACGCCAAGGCCATGAGGCAGTCAGACTGGAGACCGTATGGGTCAAAAACTGTCGGCTGTGTATACCGAGGCAAAGGGCGCATACCAAGGCGAAGGCCGCAATATCGTGGCGAAGACCGCATACCTTGGTGACATGCGGGCGATTGAACTGCAACGATCAGGCAAAGTGGGTTGACCGAGGACGTTAGCAGATCAAGGACGTTAGCAGACCAAGGGACGATAAACTGACAGCTGAATAAGTCTGCAAGCACTCGCCACGAGTTCCCAGCCTGCCACAAT
>CAXGRW010000446.1:0-4842 GCA_964012125.1 uncultured Rhodopirellula sp. | reverse complement strand
AAGCAAATCCGGGCATGGCAGGCTGAGATCACCAAATTGCCATGGGCTGCTGACGCTATCCTGACAATAATGTTGCAATGACAAGGCAACGCGGCTGCCTACAAGCATTTTCCGCCGCTGGTGCATTCCCCTCTCAAACTCGCTAGAGCTTGACACCCAAAGTCAGCGTCCAGACGCACCCAAGCTCGACCGACTGACATTCATCAACACCAGCTGCCACCCACGTTTACGCATGCCAGTTTTTCATCTTGACATTTTAAGTACGCTTGGGCTGCTGCTCGCCGCATGTTTAGCGGCCGGAGTTTTCGCTGACCTTTTGCACCTTCCCAAGGTCACGGCCTATCTATTGGTAGGCCTACTGGTAGGTCCCAGCATTCTTGATTGGATCCCTGAAGGCCACATTGAACTTTTTGATCCGCTACTGAAATTGGCAATGGCTCTGGTGCTCTTCAACCTTGGCTGTGAATTCACTTTCACAAAAGTACGGAAACTTGCAAAACGCTGTCTGCCACTTTCGTTAGGTGAAATCTTTTTCACATTCATTTTTGTGAGCCTTGGTTTGCTCATGTTTGGCTGCACAGGCAACCAAGCTCTGTTACTGGGTTGCCTTGCAGTCGCGACTGCGCCAGCCACCACCATTCTGGTGCTCAAAGAGTTCCGCTCAGAAGGTCCAGTCACGGAAAGCACCGGGTTTCTGGTTGCAATGAATAACTTTGCCTGCATCGTGATGTTTGAATTTGCCTTCCTCGCCATATCGCTAATCGAGAATAAACTTGAGATGTCGATAGGAGAGCAATTCGGAAGTCTGATTCTCAACATCGCTGGTTCTGCAGGCCTCGGAATTGCGGGTGGGCTCCTCGTCAGCTACGGCTGTGGTTTTCTGAACATGAAACGTTGGATTGTGATGCTGGTTGCGGCAGAAACGTTCCTGCTTGGCATCTGCGAATCCTTTCACATTCCCTACATGATTACATTTCTGATCATGGGAGTGACTGTCGCTAATACATCTGACTATAAATCCAAAATCGTTGACGAACTTGACCACTTATCGGGCCTATTAGCTGTACTTTTCTTTGCGGCTCATGGAACCGAACTCGATATCAATGCGTTCCTAGCTGCAGGAACCTTGGGCTTGGTATACATCATTTTTAGAATTAGCGGCAAATGGATTGGTGTCTATGTCACGGCACGACTTACCAAGCAACCCATGGAAATTCGAAACTGGCTTGGCAGCTGTCTTTTTGCACAGGCCGGTGCCGCGATTGCATTGGCAACCATTGCCATGCAAAGGGATAAGGAAATGGGAGCTGAAATCCAGGCCATCATCCTGGGCTCGGTTGTACTGTTCGAGATCATTGGTCCGCTGTTCATTCGACAATCAGTGTTGCGAACCGGTGAGGTACCCTTGGCTCAAGCTATCCATCACACCTCGCGGACACCTTTGGAACAAGTTCGGGCGGTGATTGACCGCTTTCGAGATGCTGTCAGAGGTACGAGTGCGGCAACGTCACTTGAATCCAAGGTCAGCGTCAGCAAGTTAATTCGCAAAACAAAAGGCATTCACCAATCTGACAATTTTGACGATGTGATCGGGCACATCGAGCACAGTCATGACAACACGTATCCAGTCATCGACGACCGATCGACTGTCGTGGGTGTCATTCGATATCCACTGTTAAGTGATGTAATGTTTGACCATAATGCATCAAACTTGGTCCGTGCTGAAGACCTCGTCAGTGAAACCACTGCTTTGCTTTTTCCTGACGAACCCGCAACTCGTGCCTTCGAGTTATTTCAGGCAGAAACCGATGACTGCATTCCCGTGGTCACCCGCAGTGAGCCCCATGAATTATTAGGCGTCGTGCGTCGCAGTGATGTCATGCACGCGCTGATCACACAAAGACGCAAACGAAAACCAACCTGACTCAGACTTACTCTTCTTCTCTGCACATGACCCGGCTAGGGCATGAACCATGATAGCAAGCCACATTACTTGCGCTGCAGATAGAGGCCTTTTTGAGAGCATTGCAAGGCATCTCATCTGATCGGCTTGCTTTGGCCACCAAACGGACATTTGCCTTCATTATGTTTGCCAACTTCTTCTGCTCATTTCCAGAGATTGGAAATTCAGTCCTTGCTAAGTAGCCCCAACGATGCGACCCTCTGAGCAGTAACTACTTCTACGCTTACATGATTGGGGCATCATGCTGGCACGCTTGAAGACGTTCACGCTATCCGGCATCGAGGCATTGCCAGTTGATGTCGAAGTCGATATCTCACCGGCCGCCATGCCAAAAACCATTTTGGTTGGACTGCCAGACACTGCCGTGAAAGAAAGCACGCACCGCGTCGAGCGAGCGATTGTTAACAGTGGATTTGTTAGGCCGCAGGACCGAGTTGTGATCAACTTAGCCCCCGGTGATCTTCCCAAACAAGCGTCATCATTTGATTTACCGGTTGCTTTGGGTGTGCTAGCCGGCAGTGGACAACTATCTACGGAACGACTCGATGAGTACGCCGTTGTGGGCGAACTGGCGTTGGAGGGAACAGCACGGCCGATCAAGGGTGCATTATCAATCGCAATTGAGGCAGCAAAGAATGGAGCGATTCGAGGATTAGTTGTACCCTTTGCAAATGCAAGTGAAGCTGCTGTCGTGGAAAGTTTGCAGGTCATACCAGTACACAGCCTATCACAGGCGATTGCTTTCTTCGCCGGTGAATTAGAGGTCAGTGCCGTGCCCTGCGAGCTCGAACGACTTTTCGCCAAGTTCAGCCTGTATGACTTGGACTTTGCAGACGTTCGCGGGCAAGAATCAGCGAAAAGAGCTTTGACGATTGCGGCTGCAGGCCGTCACAACTTGGCAATGATTGGGCCGCCCGGCAGCGGCAAGACCATGCTCGCACAAAGAATGCCCACAATCCTTCCGCCGTTATCAGCGGGAGAATCAATTGAAACCACACGTATTTACAGTGTGCTCGGTCAACTGCCCGCCGACCAACCACTCATGGCACGGCGTCCCTTCCGATGCCCACACCATACCATCAGCGATGCTGGATTGGTTGGAGGCGGCAGTCAGCCTGCTCCCGGAGAAATAAGCAAGTCCCACAACGGTGTCCTCTTCCTTGACGAACTTCCTGAGTTCAACCGCAAAACTTTGGAAGTCATGCGACAGCCGTTAGAGGATGGAACGGTAACGATTTCCCGCGCCCTGCAATCTACTACCTTTCCCGCAGATTTCATGCTTATCGCTGCGGCAAATCCTTGTCCCTGCGGCTATCGAAGCGACCCTCGACGCAGTTGCAATTGCACTCCGCCTCAAGTGGAGAAGTACATGTCAAAAATCTCTGGACCTTTGCTGGATCGGATTGATATACATCTTGATGTACCTGCCGTTCCCTTTGATGAACTGTCCGATCGCGTCACGCGGGGAACAACAAGCAAAACAATGCGATCGGATGTAATCAATGCGCGTGACCTGCAGTCCAAAAGATTTCAAGACACTTCGACACGCTACAACGCACAGATGACAAGCCGACAAGTGCGTACTCATTGCCCGATTGATCGTAAGTGCACACAAATGCTTCGGCACTGCGTCGAGGAACTAGGCCTTTCCGCAAGGGCCCACGACAAAATTCTTCGGGTGGCAAGAACCATTACTGATGTCGCAGGATGTGAACAGATTCGAGAACAGGATCTCGCCGAAGCAATTGGCTATCGCAGCCTCGATCGTGAGTTGTGGATTTAAACCATCGTGCGAGAAGGATTTTCAAGCCCTAGAAATTTCTGCTTCCAAAATTTTGCATCCAGCCACACCCATCTCATGCAATTCCACTTCGACTTGACAGGTTGAAGGATGCCAATACCCCTCTTAGAACTTCCGAGTTACCGAGATGCGTTTGCGTCCAGCATCGACCTCTAGCACCTTGACCTTAACAAGATCACCAACGGCAACAATGTCGTTCGGATCCTTCACAAATGAGTCCGAAAGCTGCGAAATGTGAATCAAGGCATCCTGATGAACGCCAATGTCAACAAACGCTCCAAAATGCGTAACGTTCGTGATGACGCCTTCCATCACTAAACCTGCCTTCAGATCACCGATGCTATTAATTGCATCATCAAACTGCACCACCTTAAATTCACGACGTGGGTCGCGTCCGGGTTTTTCCAACTCAGCTATGATATCGATCACAGTGGGCAACCCAAAACGATCATCTACATATTCAGAGGGGTTCAACTTATGGCTCACGCCGGTATCACCCACCAACCTCTCTGGATCTGTACCTAGCTTCCTCGCCATGTGCCCCACCAAGGAATAACTCTCAGGATGAACCGCAGAGTTATCAAGAGATTCTTCTCCGCCGCGAATGCGAAGAAAGCCAGCAGCCTGTTCAAACGCCTTCCTGCCAAGTTTTGCAACATCCAGCAGTTCTTTGCGGTTTTCGAATCGACCGTTTTGGTCCCTGAAAGCTACTATATTTTGTGCCAATTTCGGGCCAATGCCCGCCACATGAGAGAGCAACGAAATGCTCGCCATGTTCAGATCTACACCAACAGCGTTCACGCATGACGCAACGGTGCGATCCAGACACTTACGAAGTCGTGTCTGGTTCACGTCGTGTTGATACTGTCCCACGCCAATTGATTTGGGGTCAGTTTTCACGAGTTCTGCCAGCGGATCCTGCAATCGACGGGCGATACTGATCGCGCCGCGAACCGTCACATCAAGATCGGGAAACTCCTTGATCGCGATGTCGCTGGCAGAATAAATCGACGCACCAGCTTCACTGACCATCACCTTCGTCAACTTCAACCCGTGTTCCTTCAGCAGGCTGCCGACA
>CAXGRW010000445.1:0-4845 GCA_964012125.1 uncultured Rhodopirellula sp. | reverse complement strand
CAGCCCACTTTGCGACCACAAACTGGTCCATGGTGCTGGCTGCCGGCAATCGTAAGAACAAAGAATCGCAAATAGCTCTCGAACAGTTATGTTTGACCTACTGGCCACCGCTCTATTCCTACGTACTTCGCCGTGTCACTGACACAAATGAAGCCCAAGACCTGACTCAGGCTTTCTTTGAGCGCCTTTTGGAGAAAGACTATGTAGCTGACGCTGACCGTCAACGTGGTCACTTCCGAGCGTTTCTGATTACTGCCTTCAAGAACTTCCTGTCAAAGGAGTGGGCCAAGGCCAAAACACTCAAACGCGGTGGAGGACACTGCAACATATCACTCGATTTTGCAGTAGCCGAGACGCAGTGCGCTTCAGACGCCAATTCTGGCCTGACTGCAGAACAATCGTACGACAAGCAGTGGGCGATCATCTTACTGGATCGCGTCATGGAACAACTGCAGACCGAGTTTATTACAAAGGGAAAGTCAGAGCACTTCACCGAACTCAAAGGCTACATCGCGGGAGCTGATTCAGAGACCACGTATGCTCACGTGGCGAAACGCTTGAACATGACGGAGGCAGCTGCCAAAAAAGCCGGTTCCAGACTCCGCCAACGCTATCGCGAGATCTTGCGGCAAGAGATATCCCAAACGGTTTCCGAGCCTGAGGATATTGACGAAGAGATGCGTAACTTGTTCATCGTACTAGCTTTATAGAAATCTCGCAGAAAACAAGTCACCATTCCCACTGCCCCCGTCATTAACAGTAGAGAGAATGATCAGGTTTGAACTTCATAAAAGGTCCAGCTGATGTCTGAAACAGGCACCTGCCCGAAATGCGGGAACGAGTTACCGGAAAATGCTCCATCTGGAATTTGCCCAAAATGCTTAATGCAAGCGGGGTTTGCCGGAACAAGCCAAACGCATCCGCAGTCGACGGCTGATTCTGCGGCCACCCAATATCGTCCCGGTGCATTTGTGCCGCCCGAGCCGAACTCGCTTGCCGAGTACTTTCCTCAGCTGCAAATTATCGAACTAGCGGGCTTTGGCGGCATGGGCGCAGTTTACAGGGCCCGACAACCCAAACTGGACCGCAACGTTGCTCTCAAGATCATCCGCCCTGAAGCAGCCAATGATGCTGCTTTTGCGCAACGCTTCAATCGCGAAGCACGAGCACTTGCACGCCTGAGTCATTCTCATATTGTTACGATCCACGAGTTCGGCGAAGTCAATGTTTCCAACCGCGATGGTGATTCTGAACGCACACACAAACTCTACTATTTCCTGATGGAATACGTGGACGGTACTAATCTTCGACAGCTGATCCATGCGGGGAACCTACAACCAGAACAGGCGTTTCTGATCGTCCCCCAAATATGCGAGGCATTGCAATATGCCCACGATCAAGGCGTGGTCCACAGAGATATCAAACCGGAAAACATCCTCGTCGATCGAAACGGAAAGGTAAAAATTGCCGACTTTGGGCTCGCAAAGTTGGCCACCGATTCTTCAAATGATCAACCACTTACCGGCACACACCAGGTGATGGGGACACCCAACTACATGGCACCTGAACAAATGCAAGGAACGCGTGCCGTCGATCATCGGGCTGACATCTATTCCCTAGGCGTTATTTTCTACGAGATGCTAACCGGCCAAATTCCAGCCGGTCATTTTGAGCCACCCTCTAAAAAAGTCAGCATCGATGTTCGCTTAGACCAAGTTGTATTGCGATCACTCTCATCTGAACCAGCGCGGCGTTACCAAAACGTCAGCGAAGTGAAAACAGATGTTGACTCCATCGTAAGTGATTCTCATCGAATTGACGCGACACCAACTCCACCCAACACAACGGATAACCAACGAGCCGAGCCAGCCGCCGACGGTAACCATGCCGCAAGTAAGGTGATCAAATCATATCTCGCGGGCAAGATTATCTTTGTTGCGACCACTGTGATCCTGCTTTCAACAGCCCTTGCTTGGTACCCATCGGTGCATTCGTTTCTCGGCATTGCTCCAGACTCTGATGGTCCCTTGTCAATTGGATCGGTCACGATGGCCGAGCTACGATTTGGCCTGACGACGAACGCTAATCGTCTGACACCATGGAACTCCGCTCTCGCCTTTGCCAGCAAGAAGAATCCCTCCTGGTTCATCGAGATCCCCAATGCCGCTATTTTTGTTGGTGCAATCCTGATCTTCGGCATCACGTTAGCAGAGCGATTCACGATGCTCCCGCCGTGGTTCACCAAAGTCTGCCAATTCATATTCGGCACTTGCGGAATACTCCAAACGGGGATGGTCACATGTGCTCTAACCCAAGGACTCGACCAACTACCGGTAGCACCCTTGCTGAGTTTTTGCAGCTTCGGCGTGATTGCCCTGACCGTGGTTGCCCAGACTGCTGCACAATTGATTCGATACGCGATCACGCGAGACATCAAACTTCAGCGACAAGTCGCTGGAATCGGCTTGATCCTAACCGGCGTCGTCGTATTTATCTACGCGTTTGCCGTCCTTAATCTTCTTTTGTTTCACCAGATCGTAACTCACGAAGGGACACAAGAAACTCTTGATTTCGTTGCCCTACTTGCAATCACTCTTTCGATGCAAACCGCTGCATTAGTAATGGCGTTTGGAGGCCGCGCATTCATGAAAGGTTCAGCATCCAAATGGGTGTTTGTTGCCGGCGTCCTTGGCCAACCCATTGGCCTGTGGGTCCTTTGGATACGGTACAAAAGCAATTCGCCAAACAGTGCTAAAGGGGATCCTGAATCCCTCGCATCCTGACCCCTCAGCGCAGCAGATTAAACGATCGGGTAGGCCATACCACTATCACCACTATCCAGAGATCAAATTCTGCCCGAGTCCACAAGCAAGCTCGCTGCACTTGGTCACGTCTACCAACGCTGTAGCCTCATTCGATCGCCAAATCGAACTGATCAACCTTTCCCCTTGCGTCGTCTCAGGTGAGCCGCACCCACAAAACATCCATCCCAACAAGTCGCAATACAGATCGTAAACCAGCACGCATCGAGCATCGTCCACGCGTTCCCACTGGAATCAACACATCCGCAATCAAGTCGAAAGAATGACTTCCTTTGAGTCAGGAAATCAGTTCCTTGATCGGACGCCCATGGTCGACAATCGGTGTGGGCCGCCCATTGAAGTCTTTGAGAAAGACCTTGGACGAATCGATCCCCAAGTGATGATAGATCGTGGCCAGAAAGTCCCCTGCACCACAATGCCGTTGGATCACATCTTCACCGCGTGGATCAGTAGCCCCAATGAAACGTCCCGTTTCGATTCCGCCACCGAACCAGATATTACTGAACGCACGGGGCCAGTGATCACGGCCAGGTTGCTTGGTTCCCGCGGCAGCACTCGCGTTACCAGCACCAGTACTGGGCTGGTAATTGATTTTTGGCGTGCGTCCGAACTCACCTGTGACGACCACAAGCACCTGCTCATCAAGACCACGCTCATAAATGTCTTCGATCAATGCGGCGACTGCCTGATCGTATGCTTCTGAGCGAAACCGCATCGCATCAAACACATGATGATTGACGGCATGATCATCCCAATTGTTTACGCGTCCACAAAGCGGACCACGCAAACTGGTCGTGAGTACCTCGACACCCGCCTCGACCAACCGCCGCGCCATCAACAATTGCTGCCCCCAAGAATTGCGTCCATACTTATCGCGTGTTGCGTCATCTTCACGTGACAAATCGAACGCTTCCTTAGTTTTGGGGTTCGTCAACAGCGTCATTGCCTGCGTTTCGAACTGATCCAACGCTTCAAGCTCGCCGTAGGTATCAAAAGCCCTGTGCAAGTTGTCAAGGTTCTTGCGCAGGGTAATACGGCGGTCGAGTCGTTCCACCTCCTTGGTGTTGCTCAAACCAATATTTGGAACGGAAAAATTTGGCTTACTCGGATCTCCGGTCACAGCAAACGGTGCGTAGGCATCACCCAGATACGCTGGCCCGTTGTACGTCGTAGGCGGATTGACACCGACGTAGCGGGGCAATGGATTACTTCGCGTGCCCTGCTGGGACCGCAGATGGTTGACCACTGACATCCAGTCAGGCAAGCGAGGCTTGGGCTTATCCCGAGTGTCCGAATCACCAGAGAACATTTGCATCGAGCCAGCGGGATGCCCACCAGCACCCTGATGCATGGAACGCAAGACAGTGAACTTATCAGCCAATGCAGCTTGCCGAGGCAACAACTCCGTGAAACGCATCCCGGGAACTTTGGTCGCGATCGTACCAAAGGGTCCTCTATATTCTGTTGCAGCTTCCGGTTTCGGATCGTAGGTATCGATATGTGAACAACCACCAGGCTTCCAAACGAGAATCACCGCCTTTGGCTTCTTCGTCGCCTCTGGGTTATCCGCGCGAAGCCGAAGCAGTCCCGGCAAACTCAAGCTAGAAAACCCAGCGAGACCGAAACGCATGAAACCCCGCCGGTCCAAATTGAGCGGACCGGGGCAATGTACCGATGAGGCGTGAAAGGGATTGCTACTCATTTGGCTTCCCGTGGATGAACACGAATCCTGATAGGTTCCGACACGACAATGTCAACAATATCTTTGGCTTTGGCAGCGGAGGTTGCAGATTTTACGCGAGCGGTTCCTGCTTTCACTCTGGCCGCACCCCGTTTTTCCTTTTCCAACAAATCGGCGAGCGTCTTCTTCAATTTGGCTTTTTCATCTGTGGATGCATCCACGAGGGCTGCCTTGATCTTCACGGCATCCGCTTTCGTCGCGGCAAGTTCAGCTTCAATCACTTTCAATGCATCCGTCGCCCGAGCCACGCCCTCAGGATTGTGTTGATACTTTGCAACTGCC
>CAXGRW010000444.1:0-4856 GCA_964012125.1 uncultured Rhodopirellula sp. | reverse complement strand
GAGCTATCAGCAGCGTATCGAACAAAGTCAAACCCTCAGTGCTCAGTTAGCCGAACTGCGCGATCTGCCCGCTGAGACTGCCGACGGCACTCGGATCAGACTTAGTGCAAATATTGAGTTTCCTCACGAAACGGGTTCATGTTTGGAGCGTGGTGCGGATGGAATCGGGCTTTATCGAACCGAGTTTCTGTATCTGGCCAGTACCGAAGAGCCGAGCGAGGAGGATCACTACGAAGCCTACAGCCAGGTGGTGAGTGAGATGAACGGACGCCCGGTGGTGATCCGGACGTTGGATCTCGGTGCCGATAAGATGGGGCACCGTCCGCTTGCAGAACAGGAATACAACCCGTTTCTTGGCCTGCGTAGTATTCGTCTCTCGCTGCGAAACCTCGATTTGTTCCGGCCCCAATTACGGGCAATATTGCGAGCGGCGACGCACGGTGATATCCGGGTCATGTTCCCACTGATCACAACGATTGGCGAGTTGCGGCAAGCGAAAATGCTGCTCACGGTGGTCGCACGAGATTTAAAGGAGGAAGGTATTGCGCACCGCGCGGACATTCCTGTCGGCATGATGGTGGAGGTTCCAGCCGCGGTAGTGATGCTGGAACACTTTGTCCAAGAGGTGGATTTCCTGAGCATCGGTACAAATGACCTCGCACAGTACACCCTCGCGGTTGACCGAAGCAACGAATACGTCGCAGACCTGTATCAGTCCAGTGACCCTGCAGTGCTGCGCCTGATTCAAAGATGCGTGGATGTGGCAGATGACTGGGGACGCCCCCTCGCTGTTTGTGGAGAGATGAGCAGCATACCCGGGCGTGCCTTGCTTCTCGTGGGACTCGGGGTGAGAAACCTGAGCGTTCCACCGCTGGCACTTTCTCGAATCAAAAAAGCAATCCGCAGCGTGGCCCTGAGTGAATGCCAAGAAATAGCCGAGCGGGTGATGACGCTCGAGTCAGCGAGAGACGTTGATGTGTATTTGCTGGATCGACTCGGCGTGCTCGTACCTGAACTGGTCGTGACCTGAACTATAGCTTTCCCCCATTTATAAAAACCGTGAAAGACCCAGATCAAACCGACGTTGAGTCCGACAACGTGCCTGAGAGTGGCAATGTTACCGGACCGGAACAAGCGACCGCACCTGTTTTGCGGATTCGTTACCGGGTGCGATTTGGAAAAACGGATTTGTTGCGGTGGATCAGTCACCGGGATCTTGCACGACTATGGGAGCGCTTATTGCGGCGAGCCGGTTTAGTGCTTTCAATGACCGAAGGCTTTCATCCCAAGCCAAGGGTTGGATTTCCGTCTGCATTGGCATTGGGGGTGGAAAGCCTTGACGAGGTGGTTGAGATTGATCTCGCAGAAGAACTTCCTGCCCAAGCTTTGCTGGAACGATTAGAAGCTGATCAACAACCGGGACTCAACATCAAGAGCGTGACCCGATTACCTGAAGGAATGGGCAAAGCACAACTGAACTCGAGCGACTACACATTTTCTGTTGTGGAAGGCGTCGGGGCATCAGAAATAAAAGCTGCGATAGTAAAATTACTCTCTAACGAATCTGTCTCTGTTGAGCGAAAAAAGAAAACGCTGACTGTCAAAGTTGCAGAGCAGATCACAACGCTCGAATTGAATGGTGACGTGATCAACCTCCGTCTGGCGGCAAGCCAAGCTGCATCACTCCGCCCTGGCGACGTCCTCGATTTGCTGGGCTTTGGTGATTGGGTTGAACTCGGAACTCTGATACGTCGCATCTCTGTAGAACTCAAACAAGAGCCTGATGGATGCGACCCAAGCTATGTAGCCGTGTCACCCACATGGGAGACGCGGATGAATTCACTCTTAAGCCAAGACGGGGGCGAAGCATGAAAAACTCCTCCTCTTTGTCGTCATTGGCTGTTAACAAAACATTATCACCGTCGGCGTCCATGCCGGAATCTTTTGGTTTCGCATTAAGCCGGCCTAACACCCCTGAGGTGCTTGTCGATGAAAAAAGAAATGCTAATCAACGTATTGCAACCGGAAGAATGCCGGATTGCAGTCCTGGAAAACAACCGTCTTGAAGAGCTCTACATGGAGCGCAAGAGCGTTGAAGCGTTCGCAGGAAACATTTACCGCGGCAAGATTGTAAATCTCGAACCCAGTATCCAAGCAGCTTTCGTCGACTTTGGCGTAGGACGAAATGGATTTCTGCACATCAGTGATGTGGAACCCCAATATTTCAAACAGGGTGGTTACGACCCTGCAGAAATAATGCGAGAGTCTGACGAACTCGCTGAGGCTGCGGCAAAACGAGCGCGGGAATCCGGACGGGGCAGTAAGCACGCCTACAAGGGTGGACGCCCCCGTGTGAAGCCTCCCATTCAGGAGATCTTTCGTCGCGGTGACGAGGTGCTGGTCCAGGTCATCAAGGAAGGAATTGGCACCAAGGGACCCACGCTCAGTACCTACATTTCGATCCCAGGGAGGTATCTTGTCTTGATGCCATCACTGGCACGAGTTGGCGTTAGCCGCAAGATCGAGGATGAAGATGATCGTAAAAGACTGAAGCGATGCCTGCTTTCACTCAATCCCCCCAAGGGGCTCGGGTTCATTGTTCGCACGGCGGGTGCTGGTCGAAAAGAAAAGGAATTGTCGCGTGACTTGGAATACTTGCTGCGATTGTGGAAGGCAATTGCACGGCGGGTCAAAACCACCAAAGAGCCCGGGGTCATTTACGAAGAAAGTGACCTGATCATTCGTACCATTCGAGATATCTACAGCGATGACATCGATCAGATTTTAGTTGATGAGCCCGAGTCCTATGAGAAAGCTCGCGACTTCCTGAAAATGGTGATGCCGCGTGTCGTTGATCGATTGAAACTTTACGAAGGTGAATCTCCGCTGTTCCACAAATACAAACTGGAACAGGAAATCATCAAAATCAATACACGCCAAGTACAGCTTCGCGATGGTGGATCCATTGTCATCGATCCTACCGAAGCACTTGTGGCAATTGATGTAAACAGCGGCAGTTTCCGGGGCAACGATTCAGCCGAAGAGAATGCCTTCCGGCTGAACGTGGCCGCGGCCAAAGAGATTGCTCGGCAGTTAAGACTGAGAGACTTGGGTGGTGTGATTGTCAATGACTTCATTGATATGCGAAAAGAAAGCCACCGAAGGAAGGTGGAACGCACACTACGGGACGCGATGGCTAATGACAGAGCGCGCACAAAGATCCTTCGCACTAGCCCGTTTGGCCTAATCGAAATGACTCGCCAGCGAATTCGTCCTAGCCTGAAAAGAAGCATTTACAATGACTGTCCCTGCTGCGAGGGCCGTGCCCTGGTTAAGACATCCGAAAGCATGTCGATCGAGGTGATCAGAACCCTTGCTCTCGCGGTTAACAATGGAAAGATCTGTCGAGTGACTGTGCGAGTCAATGATCAGGTTGCGGCGCATCTGAATAACAAGAAGCGACGGGAGGTGATGGAAATGGAGGATGTTGGCAAGATGACCGTGCAGATTCTCGGCAGCGAGGCGTTATATCCAGAGCACATGGAGATGGATTGTCGTGATGATCGCGGCGAACGCGTCGAAATTGACTCCAATAAGTAATCTCCGGTAAAAGGTCGCGCTGCAGGGTCTCCAGAAATTCGCAGCGTAGGCCAACGTTGGACTGCGTTTAAAACTCGAAACTCAAGCTGACAGGGCACACGCTGTGATTGAACTCGGTATCAACATCGATCATGTCGCCACCGTGAGGCAAGCACGCAGAACTTTCGAGCCAGATCCGGTCGTTGCCGCCGCCTTGGCCGAACAAGGAGGCGCCGATGGGATTACGTTTCACCTAAGAGAAGATCGCAGACATATTCAGGAGCGAGATGTAGAGTTACTGATGCGCACGGTGACCGTGAAAACCAATATGGAGTTTGGTTGCGCCGATGAGATCGTTGACATCGCTTGCAATGCAAAACCCACATGGGGACTATTGGTCCCGGAGAACCGGGCCGAAGTGACCACCGAGGGTGGATTGGACGTGGCATCCGATCAAGGGCGAATTGCGGGAGCGATCCAGAAACTTAAAGAGCACGATATTCTGGTCAGCCTTTTTATCGACGCGGACATCCAACAAGTCGAAGCCGCGGGTAAACTCGGAGTAGACGCCGTCGAGTTACATACTGGCCCGTATGCTCTCGCGACGCGTCACACGCTGGCTGAGGAACTGACGCGACTTACCGAGGCCGGAAACGTAACATCGGCACTTGGAATGCGTCTGCATGCAGGCCATGGGTTGAACTACACCAACGTTCGCCCAGTGGCAGCAATCCCAAACATGATCGAACTCAACATCGGGCACTCTGTCGTCAGCCGGGCTGTGATGGTCGGTATGCGGGAAGCCGTTGCTGAAATGCGGCGGATTTTGGACGTTTGCCAGCCCTGATGCAAACGGTAAATATGCCTGCACGATGCAAATGGTCGCGTTTGACGGTTGTACACTGCCGCCACTGGCGACGAATTTTCCTATTATTGCTGTGGGAACTGCGTGAAAGTCTGCGAGCCTTCTATTGCGCTTGGTCATCTTTGTCATCTGTCGGGTATACTCAGCTAGTAGTATTTCTTATCGCTCGGAAGCCGTTCTATGAAGATCACTCGACGATTCATCATCACTCTTTTGGTTGGAATCGGTACTATCGTTCCCCACGTTCGGGCCGATGAACGCAGGGCACCAGTACCCAAAGTCGACGCCGACAAGATGAAGGCGATTTTTTTTGCCGACATCAATGACGCTTTCCGCGGTGAAGCTCCGACGATCGAGAGCGTTCGTGCAACGGCTGCTGCGGTGGTCGCTCCCACCGCGGGAACCACAGGCG
>CAXGRW010000443.1:0-4881 GCA_964012125.1 uncultured Rhodopirellula sp. | reverse complement strand
GAGTCAGGCACAGACCACGAGTTTGACCATGTGGTGGTGGCTGTACCGCCCAAGGCGGCGATCAATCTGTTGGAACCCACTGTGCCACTGGCCTCAGCCGAGTTGGCCAAGATTGAATCTGCGTCAGCAGCGATCGTGGTGCTAGCTGTGTCAGCAAATGACATTAAACATCCCGTCAACACATTTGGTTTCGTGGTTCCTCTTTCTGAAAATCGGAGGATTCTTGCAGGTAGTTTTGCGAGCCATAAATTCAGCGGTCGATCACCGGAAGATCACGTTTTGATCCGCGTTTTCCTCGGGGGTGCAATGCAACCCGAGCTGCTGGAAAAATCGGATGAAGAACTTGCCACGATTGCCCGGGAAGAGTTGAGTGAGCTCATTGGACTGACAGGTGATCCCCAGGTAACCCGCGTCGTCCGCTGGAATGATGCCATGCCCCAATACCATGTAGGGCATGGTGAGCGCGTCCGCATCATCGACGAAGAGATTGACAGAATTCCCGGCCTTTCGTTCACCAGTAACGCATTACATGGCGTCGGGATCGCCCCGGTGATCAAGCAGTCTGATCAACTTGCTCGTAAGGTCGTCTCGTCACTAAGAGAATCAGGCAACGCGTCGGACGGCTAGCGTGTTGGGTGACGGCTCGGATTTGAGACTGAGTGATCGATCGCTCAGCGGGAATCGTATCTTCTCCATCGCATTTCGCATGGCGACAGCATCACGGAAACGCTTTTTAGGGCTTGGATCAATCGCCTTACGAATCAGTGCGACCAGATCACTGGACAGCCCACGTCGAAGCTTGTTGAAGGCGGGGAGAGACTCGAACGGGTACTCAGGAACCTCTCCAGCCAGAGCACGATAGATCACGAGTCCCAGCGAGAATACATCACTGCGGTAGGAGGGGTGCCCCATAGCCTGCTCAGGAGCCATATAACCCAGTGTCCCTGAGGCTGATACATCGTGAGCTCCCCGCTCGATTCTTGCTAAACCGAAATCGGTCAACTGAATCGATTGCTCGGGAAACAAAATGAAATTCTCGGGCTTGATGTCACGATGCAGAACTCGGTTCTCATGGGCATACGCCACGGCACTGGTCATTTGCACGACATAATCGATGGCGGCAGCCCGCGAAATACGCCGACTCAATCGATCGGCCAAACTTTCTTCACCTAACGGAAAAACGATGACAAAGTGGCCATCAATGAAGCGAGCATCTTTCAGTGGCAGCACGCAGGAGTGATCCAACTTCGCCATGATCCGGACTTCACGCTGCATATCTTCCAGCGATTGCGAATTGCTGATGTACCGTTCGTCCGGTATTTTCAGCGCCACCTTACGATCCTCAATCAGATCGTGCGCGGCAAAAACAGTCGCAAAGCCACCTTCTCCCAGGCGTCGCAACAGCCTGTATTTATCCAGACGCCGGCCAACACGAAGGGCCGCTGTTTCTTCACCTTCGGCACAGAAAATCTTCAGGGAGGGAGCCACAAGCATCTCATCGATCGCGTAACGAATCAAACCGTCAACTTGAGAGAAATATCCAAATGAAAGACATCACTTGTCACTGAGAAAAGAAACAGTCCTTTCTGAGCAATATTCTTCCCGCCGACAGTTGGGTTAGATCGTCACACTCGTACCGGTCAGCACAGTTTTTCCGACCGCACACAGAGCTCCAGTTCGCAAAGACAATTCACCAAACGGCAAAGTCGTCACAGTTTAACGTTCACGGACTTACTACAAACGAGTACCGAGAGCTAATTTCACGGCGACATTCCTATCTTTCCAAGCGAACCCAGTTTTTCGGCCGCACCAAGACGCCGAAACAGCAGCAGTCGCATGTCAGCGACTTCTTCCCCTGCGACCTCCCGGGCCCGCAACGTCAACGTGGTCTTGCCCGGCTCTAGTTGCACGACGCCAAGCGTCATCGGCTGCCAATCACGCACATAACCCTCAACGCGTTTAAAACGATCCTCGGCAGCCCCAATCAAAGGGACTTCATTGGCAACTTCAATCGTTTTCTCGATTTTTTCATCACCAATCAAAAGCTCGATTTTCGATCCGACATCGTCTTGCTTGCAGGCGTAGTACATTTGAACCTCGTACTTACCACGATTCAAAACTTCAACATCCCAAGTAATCGAATCGTCCGGCGTTTTCCAATTCGTCATGAACGTGCAGTTTGGAAAACGATTACTACGTCGAACGCCGCCGTTAGCGAGGGCATCTCGGGAAGGCAACTGGGTATATTCTGCATCTGGATGAGCCAAAGTGATGGGCCGTGTCGCTGGATCCCGACTGGACTTCTGCGCGGTTTCTGCCAGCCATCCATCTAGCTGTTTCTTTAGTCTTTTCACCACCTGTGGCTTTTTTTCTGTCAAATCACTCTTCTCGCGAGGATCGTTGATAATGTCATACAGGCCCCCACCCATTTGCAGGCGGTATCGGTCATCGCGAACAGTTGCCTTTCTGTTCCATGTACTGAACATCACACGAGATTTCCAATCTTCTCCCCCACCCGTCAATAATGGCTTGATGGATTTACCATCAAGAGGCTTGGGGGCATCAAATTCGAGTCCTGCAAAGTCTGCGAGGGTCGGCAATAAATCGATCGCACCTGCAATCCGATTGACCTTGGTCCCAGCCGCAATGCAGCGTGGATAGCGAACGAGACAGGGCGACCGTAATCCACCTTCGTTGGTCGAACCTTTACGCCCACGCATTCCGGCGTTGAAACGTGCACCGTTGGGTCCATTGTCCGAAAAGTAAATCACGATGGTGTCTTCACCGATTCCGATCGTATCGAGGTGCTGAATCAACCGTCCCACGTTGGCATCGATATTTTCACACATCGCCAAGGCAGCACGCGTGTGCATCAGCTTTTCCTTCTTTGCATTCGCCGCTTCAGGATCCGGCACAATTTCCTTATCGGCAAATTTTTGCCAATACTGATCTGGCACCTGCATCGGTGAGTGCGGCGTATTCAGAGCGAGGTAAACAAAGAAAGGTTGGTCGCGGTGCGAATCGATGAACTTGATCGTGCGATTGGTCAAATCATCAACAATGAAACCATCACCTTTCACAAGCCGGCCATTGTGTTCCAGCATAGGTGAGAAATAGTTGCCCCAATGCCCGCTGCAAAAACCGTAATAGTCATCAAAACCACGGGCGTTGGGATGGTAAGGGTACTGCATTCCACTATGCCACTTTCCATAACATCCGGTCGCATAACCACCCTCACGAAAAACCTCAGCTATCGTCTGCTCATCAGAATTGAATCTTTCACCACCAGCCGATGTGCTGTAAACGCCAGACCGATTGTGATATCTGCCTGTAAGAAACTCAGCCCTCGTAGGTGAACAAACGGCACAAACATAGAAACGATCGATCTCCGCACCCTCACGTGCCATTGCATCGATATTGGGCGTGGAAAGATTTGGATTTCCATGCAGGCTGAGGTCCCCCCAACCCTGATCGTCAGTCAAAATCACAACCACATTAGGTTGTTTAACTCCATCATCCGCCAAACATCTATCGGAAGGAAGCAGCATGCCTGCAAGAGTTACAAGCAGACCAAGAGAGAATTTTTTCCAGACAGGGATCAACGACATTTTTTATTCTTTCTTATGGATAATCGCGTTCTGCTTACAGCCTAATTTGAGTAGGGCTATCAAGCAACGCAACCGATTCCCTGAAAGCACCCGGGCCAAAGCAATCTACTGACAAACTTACCTTTATACTGTGACGCATGGAGAAAACGCCAGAAGACGAACACAGCATGCCAAACACGTCAGATAAGTCTGATGTGGTGGCTCCAAATTCAGATCAGCATATGTCTCAGGACCACCAACAGGTGCTTGAAACTGTCATGGCTGAATATCTCGAAAAGCTTGATTCGGGTAACCCTCCTGACCCAGCGACTTATCTTGAGGCGTATCCACAGCATGCAGACGAACTTTCTACGTTTTTCCGAAATCACCATTGGTTAGGGATGAATTCGCCTCCCGATGCACCATCTCTTCTGGGTGCAAAAATTGGGCCTTACCAGATCGAGAGGGAAATAGCGCGAGGCGGGATGGGTGTTGTGTATCAGGCGCACCAAGCAGGTCTCGACCGAAGGGTTGCATTGAAGCTGATCAGTGGTGGCGTGCTGGCAGGCAAAGAAGAACGCAGCCGTTTTCGACTAGAGGCAGAAGCAGCGGCTCGCCTTGATCATCCAGGCATCATCTCGATTTTTGATATCGGCTCATGGCGGGGCTATGAATATTTTTCGATGGCGTATATCGATGGTCCGACGCTACAGACACACGTCGATGCGCGTGATTTAAGTTACGAGCAAATAGCAAATTTGCTGCGTGACATTGCCGATGCCGTTCACTATGCGCACCGAGCGGGTATCGTCCACCGTGACCTGAAGCCCGACAATATTTTAATCAATGCCGATGGCTTTCCACTGGTCGCTGACTTCGGTTTGGCAAAAACACATCGTGGAGGCAGCATCCTGACTCAAACGGGGCAGGTTCTTGGTACACCACACTACATGAGCCCGGAACAAGCGCAGGGGAATAGTGACGCCGATGCCTCCTCCGACGTTTACTCGCTCGGTGCCATTCTGTACGCAATGCTCACCGGCCAACCACCCCATGAAGGCGACTCGGCTGCACAGATTCTCCGCAGTCTCGCAGAAAACGAACCTCCGACACCACGACAAGTTCGCAAAGATGTCCCTCCAGATCTTGAAAACATCTGCATGAGGGCAATGCGACCTGAACCGGTCGCCCGTTACGAAACAGCAGAAGACATCGCACTTGATCTTGAACGTTATCTTTCGGGCGAGCCAACCAAGGCCGGGAGTAGCGGTTTGCTGGACCGTATGGCACGTGA
>CAXGRW010000442.1:0-4895 GCA_964012125.1 uncultured Rhodopirellula sp. | reverse complement strand
GAAGATGGGAGTACTTTGTACCGACGCAACGATTCGGTCCGGGGGTTTCGTTCGCTCATCAGCTTGCCCAGTTCTGGCCAGAAGACACCATTGGCATCATCAAAATCTCCATTGGCGGTACGGGGATTCGCAGTTTTGAAAAGGATTGGTCCCGGGAGCGGGCAAGTCTTGCTTTTGATGGGGAGAAAGGATCCCTCTACAAGGATCTGATGAATGCAGTGACCGAAGCCAGGAAAATCTCGCGGCCAGAGTTTTGCGGTTTCTTTTGGAAGCAGGGAGGTGCTGATGGCACGAAAAAGGTTCTCGCAAACGAATACTATGAAACTTTCAAGCAGTTGATCTCAGATGTGCGTTCGGATCTGGGTGTGCCGGATTTACCTGTGTTTGTGCCTGGCTACACAACTGACGACGGACTCATCAAGGCATTTACCGCCAAGCTGAGTGATAAAGACCGTGCCAAAATCAAGGAGTTGCAGGGGAAGGACGCAGCGGGAGAAAATCAACGAGTTGAGGTGTTATTGAAGTTCCTCAATGATGCGAGCCTTGCAAAGCTCAGGCAGCTTTTCGGGAAACGGCCCTATATCGCAGGGGTTGTCGCTGCCCAGAATCGTGCAGGTCGCGAAATTTCTGACGTCACGACTCTATATCCTGGGCAATTGCCCAAAGGGGCCGATGGAACACACTACACCGCTGAGGGTTACATCACGCTTGGCAAAATCACGGCAAACGCCGTTCAAGATTACTTTCAAGCAAAAAGTAAAGCGTTGAAAAGCGAGTGAGTTCAGTTAAAGGTCGGGCTGAGACAGCATCCTTTTTGTCGGGAATTGCTATGGGTTTTGTGGATTCAGTAATTCCAGTTCTGCAAAAACAGGACGGTGGTCTGATGCCAGGGATTCTGCGATGACCTTGGTGCTCAGCAGGCGGAAACGGCTAGCCTTTCGAAAGAAAATGTAGTCGATGCGCGAGCTTGGAGCGGGTGCGGGTGAGGATGCCACCGGCACATCTTCGATGGCACATCTCCATTTTGAGAGCAGGATCTTGACGGGTTCTGCTTTCGGTTTTGCGTTCATGTCACCTGCTAAAATTGTTGGCATCGAATTTTCGTCTCCCGCGAACAGCCGATTGATTGCTTTGGCTTCCGCAACGCGATCTTCAGCAACGTTGTGCTGGAAATGGGTGCTGATGAAACGCAGGTGCTGGTTGTCAGCTATACGAACGGTCAAGGCGATCGCACCACGTGGATATGTCGTTCTCTCAGGTGTGCTCTCCGTGTAAGGCAAGGGTTGGATGAGTACATCGAGGATCTCGTGACGCGTCAAAACTGCGTTGCCAAACAGTCCACCTTCGTAGTGCTGTGTCGGCCCAAAGCGAACAGCCATGCCAGTGAGTTCTGCAAGTCGCTGAGCTTGGTGCACTTGTCCTGAACGCTTCACCCCCACATCGACTTCCTGCAATGCAACGAAATCAGGACGCGACTGTTTGATCACTTTCGCCAAACGTTCCACATCATAGATCCCATCCGTACCCAAGCCGTAGTGAATGTTGTAGCAGAGTACGCGAATTGTTTCGTCAGCCTTGCAATGGTTAACAATTAAGCTGATCGCGATCATTGATATTGCAAGACAAAGCGTGTGGCGCAGGGGAATCATGTCTTCGTTTCAGATTGTGAGAAAGGCGAGTTTCGATTGGTCTTGATCGTAAGGTAACAGTTCGCCTGCGTTGGCAAATCTCTTGGGCGATTCTGTGGCGTTACTCTTGGTTGATGTCATGAGCAACAATGAGCAGATGTTCGTGGTGCACGGGATCAGCGAGTCTTCAACGCTGCTGAATCGGGTGTGTCGTTGGCAACGTTCGGTGCTAATGCCTCGAAGAAGATACAAGCTGCCGCTGCGAGGAGATTGTACTCGTCCGGTGATCACTTGGGGGCGAGTTTTGGTGGTGGGGCTGCTGATGCAAGTTTGAGTTTTTCGGTCAACACCTCGATGTTTAATGATTTAGCGGCATTCTCCTCTGTATCAGTTGCAGCCAATTGTCCGAGGTTTTTGCGTTTAGCTCAGTCGGAAGATGAGTGAGAATCATGGTCGGATGGTGAGGGGAATCCGTAGGTCCAAACGCATGCCATTATCACGAAAATGGGTGCCGCGAGGATCATCAGAGACCAGGAAACCGCTTCTACGCTGTCGTTTCCCCAATAGGATGCTGACAGGGCAATGGCAAAGGCACCAATCACTCCGGGAATGATGAATCCCCACATGCGGAGGTGACGCGGGTCAGATGTCTGAAGTAATGTGAAAAAACCTTGCAGGCTTCGAGGTTCATTTTTGGGTTTGGTAAGGACATACCACCACTGCAGAAAAAAAACCGCCAGCCAGGTAGTGGTAATAAGTTGGCCCCAGGCCAGCATCTTGTACAGGAAGTCCTGCTTGTCGAAATACCACTCGAGTTTCAGTAAGTAGGCGGCTGCTCCGAGGATGACAAAGGCTGCCCAAATAGTCCAGGTCACTGCGAGAATCCAAGTCAAACGCCGGCAAAATAGAGCATCGGTCGCTTTCGTTACGGCTTGATATTTGTGCTCCTTGTGGGCGTTTGCAGCGTTTGCGTTTGCAGGTGATGCAGAGATCGATTCAATGTCTGTTTTGATTTCACTTGCGTTTTGGTATCGCCGTTCTGGCTGTCCTTCAAGAGTTTTGAGAACAATCTCATCGAGGCGTATGTCGATCCCAGATTTTTTCGAGGGTGGGGCGAAGCGTCCGACCGGCATTTCGCCCGTTAGTAGTTCGTAAAACACAACTCCCAGTGAATATAAATCGGCTCGGTGGTCGACCGTTTTGGTTTGGTGAATTTGTTCTGGTGCCATGTATATCGGGGTTCCCATGACTTGATGATCACCGGTTAAGGACAGGTCGATTTCTTCCTGACGCATTAATTTTGATAGCCCGAAGTCGGCTATTTTTACATTGCCCCGTACATCGATCAGCATGTTTTCCGGCTTGATATCGCGGTGAATGACACCAGTGTTATGTGCGTATTCAAGGGCATCGCAGATTTGCGGCACAATTTTTAACGCCTCCATCGATGACAGGCGTTTCTTCCGCATGACTTGCCGCAGGTTTGGTCCGTCGACAAACTCCATCAGTAGATAGTAAAGGGAATCCCGTTTACCAAACTCGTGAATGGTTACGATGTTTGGATGGTTGAGTTTTGCCATTGCTTTTGCTTCGCGCTCGAAGCGATCGGTGAATGCCTGTTTGCCTCGAACCTCGGGTGAAAGAATCTTGACTGCGACGATGCGACCAAGTTCTTTCTGTTTTGCTTTGTAGACGACACCCATACCACCTCGCCCGAGCAACTCGATGAATTCGAGGTTCGGGAAAACGGACTCGAGATTTTGTAACGAGTGAAGTCCGGCATTTGGGGCCGTGTCGATGTCGACCGTGGCCTGATTCGCACTGTCCTCCGGTGCTTGTCTTCCGAGGCCAACCAGTAAAAGGCACTTAGGGCATAGCCCGTTGGGAGCGTCTTGGGGGACAGTTGACCTGCATTGGGAGCAAACGGAGGGTTCATTCATGATTCAAGTTCATGTAGGGGCAAAGTGCTGTTACATAGGCACTACAGCCATGCGGGGTTTCAGTAACGCGGAAATTCCAAAATGCTTGATTTATTCTGACAATGCGTCCAAAAGTCGCTGGATTTCGGCATCAATTTCCGATTGATCCTCCACTGTGCGGCTTATTTCGCTGCGAAATAGTTGCTGATAACGGAGACGTAGTCGGTAGGCAGTTTGTTTCGCGGCGTTCGGTGTGATGTCCAGCTTTTGGGCAACGCTCACATATAAAGAGTCGCTTCCTTGTTCAGTCAGCGTGCTTTTTAGCTCTTCAAAAGCATTCGACTGTCCGCGGTCGCTTAGTTCTTGTCGAAGCTGATTCAGGACACGGTCCAATGCGGTCAGAACCCATTGTCGATCGAATGCTTTGTCTGGATTCATGGATATGGCGGGTTGGATTTGGAATCTGGTTTCGCCGTCGTCAAAATCCAGTGAAATCAACGTTTGGTCTCCACCTCGTTTTTTGCTGTTGGCTTTGTTCCATTCATTTGCCATGTAATTCTTGAAGGCAGTTAACAGGAAGGAACGGAATCGTCCGCGTTCTGAGCTTGGCGTGGAAAAAGTCTGCTTCTCAAGCAGATAGACGAAAAAGCCCTGAGTAAGATCCTGTGCCATGTGCTCATTGTCGGTCCGTCGACGAGCGTACGCGTAAAGAGGGAACCAGTACGCTTCGCAAAGGGTGGCGAGAGCTGCCTGCGATTCGGAAGAATCAGGGTCTCCAGCATGGAGAATCATGCTCCACTGAGTTGTCTGGAATCGGTTTTCGCCGTGGACTGGCGATTTGTCAGACTCGTGAATGCTCATGCTTGCGAATCCGCGAATCAAGGACTGGTGCAAACGAAAATGAACGCACGTGTGTAGAAGTTCACAACAACTAAGCGCACTAGTCTAACCGGCGGCGTCGGTGCATGTCCAATCCTGCTGATCACGTTACCTAACTCAATTCAAAGTCGCCGGCATGCTTACGACCCTCCTTTGCATGCTCCGATGCCCTAACCAGCACGTACCAATCTGTTTGGGTACGCGCTGGTTGAAATGCACACAAACGAGCATCAGTTCAATCAGTCACCGATCCATCCGCCATCGAACAGCGCGTCTGCATCAAGCAGGCCGGTGTTGCCAAGTGCGGTACCCTGATTGCCATTGAATCCGACGTACACAGTGCCGCCAGCAGGGATGCATTTCGCCCACCCGTTTCCGGTCACGTTATGCTCGTAGAGACCATTGCCCAAGTCAGTCGTTTCGACGCGGCAACCCCAAGGTGCACCGGCAATCGTGTGGGTACTGAGGA
>CAXGRW010000441.1:0-4906 GCA_964012125.1 uncultured Rhodopirellula sp. | reverse complement strand
GGCGAGGTGTAGGTTGCCCAGGGAATCAACAGCGAGCTGACTTTCTGTTGTCCAAGAAATAATGCATTCTGGATCACGACTCTTGCCATGAAGTCTGCGGCGTGCGTGAATTGGTAACGTGATGCTACGTCACCTGCTGCATAAACATTGTGATTTGTGGTTTGTAATTTGTCGTTGACGGTAATCCCCGTGTTGATGTCATACTGGATTCCCGCTGCTTCCAGTCCCATGCCGTTCACGTTAGGTGCGCGGCCGATTGCGATCAGAACCGCGTCGCACTCGATTTTGCGCACACCACTTTTGTCGTTGATTGAGACTGTTTTGGTGTTGCCGTTTTGGGAAAGGCCAACGATCTGCGTGCTTGTGCAAATTTGCACTCCATCACGATGCAGTGATTCACTGACGAGGGCGGATGCATCAACCTCTTCGCGAGGCAAGATACGTTCCGAGCGTTCTAGCTGAACGACCTGTGTACCCAGTTGAGCGAAGACTTGTGCAAGTTCACATCCAATCGGACCCCCACCGATCACAACCATTCGCTGCGGCAGTTCTGTGAGTGAAAATACCGTTTCGTTGGTCAGGACGTCTGTGTCTTCGAACCCGGCTATGTCAAGCTTTGCCGCTCTCGCTCCACTCGTGATCACCGCTTTGCTGAAGCTAAGTTTAGTGTCACCTACTTTGACCTCGTTGGCTGAGATGAATTGCCCATGACCCATGAAAACGTCGATGCCCGCTGAACGGAAACGCTCTGCTGAGTCATGCGGACTGATCCCAGCCCGTAACTTGCGGAGGCGAGCCATGATTTCTGGGAACTGGACATCGGGTTCACCGGCTAGGCGAACGCCCAGTGATTCCGCACGTCGCAGACTCTGAACAAAGCGTCCGACACTCAACATTGCTTTGGAGGGGACGCATCCCACATTCAGGCAATCACCTCCGAGCAGATCTCGCTCGATCAGCGCAACCTTGGCACCGAGTCCTGCGGCGCCCATGGCAGAAACCAACCCTGCGGTACCACCGCCAATCACAATCAGGTTGTATCGCCCATTGGGAGTTGGGTTTTGCCAATCCTTAGGGTGTACGTGAGACTCCAACGCTTGGTTGTATTCGTCGTAGGGCTGCAGTTGGGCGAGCTTTGACATGGTGGAGTACAGGCAGTATTGGGACGAACTCAGCAGAAATATTCAGTACGTGAAGCAGCGAGTGACAGTCATGGGCTTGAGGGCGTTGCTCCCCGCTCGCTCCACTTCATGATCAGCTTGACGAGTAGCGGAAAAACACCAAGCAACGCAAAGGCAATGAATAGCTGAAATAACTGTTGCGGTGAAAGCACAGCCGCTGCACCCTGTTCCGCGAGCTGACCAAGGTTAGGGACGCTGGACCCAGCGTACACGTACACCGCCGTGCCTGGCAGCATGCCCAATTGACTGACCCACCAATAGGTTCGCGTTGACAGAGGTGTCAGACCCATGACGAGGTTGATTACAAAGAAAGGAACCACAGGGATCAATCGCAATGTGAACAGGTAAAACGCGCCCTCGCTCTCGAGGTGCTTGTTGAAAGTTTGCAAACGGTCGCCAAACTTCTGTTCAATGCTGCCCCTTAGCAGATAGCGACTGGTCAGAAACGAGATCGTTGCTCCTGCCGTTGATGCAAAACTAACCAGAACAAGCGTCGGAGCAAAACCAAAGTACCAGCCATACAAAAGGGTGAGCGGCGCCGCTCCAGGAAGAGACAAGCCCGTCACAGTGACGTAGATCAAAAATGCGGCGCCGAACACTAGCACGGGGTACTGTTGTTGAAACTCGCGTAGTTGGCTTTCCTGAGTGGCCAAATAATCCAGCTTCAAATAATCTCCAAACTGCCACGCCAATCCTGCTGCAATGCCTGCAACGATGATCAGAATGACCAGTTTGCGGTACGTACTCCATGCTGACTCAGGTGCGGCATCCAACGAGGATGCATTGCCCGCGGTGTGCGGGATGCTACCACCCGGGTCACCGGTAGGGGGCTTCGAGCTGTTGCCAGATTCGGGGCGTTGCGGAGTTCCCTGGGTCATGTTGGCAATTGCGTTGGTGTTTGGCAGCAGGCTGAATGAAGGCAGCTTACGAAACAGCAGCCAGTATTTCGAGGACTCGGCAGACAGCCGAACTCCGTGGAGCGTGTTGAGATCCTACCATCCGACTGTCGGGCAGTCATGCGAAATCATGTTTCACAGGCAAGCATGATGCAGGAAACGAATGGATCAGGCTGAAGCAGGGCAAGCATCGAATCCAGTCTGTCTCGGCGATGTAGCGTGCGAATGTCAACTCAGGCTGGTTGTGACGTCGCTCGTCAGGCACGGACATCAACCGAAATCAGTCAGCACCCGTGCGACACATTCTCGTTGAAAAGAAAAAGGGAGCTACACGACTCGTGCAACTCCCTCACGTGGCTTGTGCTGTGGTTACCTGCTTTGTTGTATTGCAAGAATGCAGCATTTACCAGTTTATCAACGTATGCCTGGTTCGTTACCAGATGCGAACGCGATCTTCTGGTTTCAGGTACAAAGCGTCAGTGGGTTTGATTCCAAACGCTTCGTACCACGCATCCATGTTTCGCACGATGCCGTTGACGCGATACTCACTTGGGCTGTGTGGGTCGGTGACTAATCGCTTCAACAGTTCAGGCTCTCGGTAGAGTCGTCGCCAGATTTGAGACCAGCCGAGAAAGAAACGTTGATCGCCTGTGAGTCCCTCGATGACGGGTGCTTCCTTGCCATTCAAGGACAGTCGGTAAGCTTTGTAGGCAACACTGAGACCGCCGAGGTCGCCAATGTTTTCGCCCAGAGTCAGTTTTCCGTTGACGGAGTTGCCTTTGACCGGCTCGAAGGCGTCGTACTGAGCTACCAAGCCTTCTGCTCGACGCTCAAACTCTTCGCGGTCCGTCTCGGTCCACCACTTTCGCAAGTTACCTTTGCCATCGTACTTGCTTCCTTTGTCGTCGAATCCGTGACTCAACTCGTGGCCAATCACGGCTCCGATGGCTCCGTAATTGACAGCGTTGTCTGCTTCCATGTTAAAGAAGGGAGGTTGCAGGATGGCGGCCGGGAAAACGATCTCATTCATCACTGGGTTGTAATAGGCATTGATCGTTTGTGGCGTCATGTGCCACTCGTTGCGATCAATGGGACCACCCAGCTTCTTCAGTTCTTCTTTGGTTTCAAACTTCGAAGATGCCAACATGTTGGTGGCAAGAATCGGAGATTCAATCTTCAGAGCCGTGTAGTCTTTCCACTCGTCGGGGTATCCAATCTTGGTTGTAAACATCGACAGCTTTTCAAGTGCCTGCTTCTGAGTTCCCTTTCCCATCCAGTCGCGGGTGGTGATTCGCTCGGCAAACGCTTTTTTAAGGTTATCAACCAGCTCATTCATGCGTTCTTTGGCAGCTGGTTTGAAGTATTTTTCAACGTAAAGCTGACCTACCAATTCACCCAGTACGCTGCTGGTGACATTGACACCACGTTTCCACAAAGGCTCTTGCTCAGTGACGCCGCTGATGGCAGTGGAGTGGAACTGGAAGTGTCGCAACTCCAACTCTTCAGTCAGGCTGCTTGAGTAACCGTCGATCACCTGCAGACGCAAGTAGTTTTTCCAAGTGTTCAGATCGACTTCGGTCAGTAGTTTGCCTAGTTGCTCAAGGTAACTGGGTTGACGGACCACAAATTCTTTTTGCTTTGTCAGTCCGGATGCTTTTGCGAATGTCGCCCAAGGGAAATCGCCAAGCAGAACCTGCATCTCTTCGCTGGTCTTTTTGTTGTACGTTTTCTCGGGGTCGCGATTCTCGGTCTTGGTCCACTGCTTTTCGGCAAGTGTTCGCTCAAGTTCATAAATCGCTTTGGCCGCGGGCACAGGTTTCTTTGCACCAGTAGCAGCAAGCATGTCAGCGACATAGGCGAGCAACTCAGCGCGAAGCTTCGTGTAGCGTTCGTCGTCTTCGAGATAGTAGTCGCGGTCGGGCATCGTTAACCCGGACTGAGTGACATAGACGGTGTACTGATCGCTGTTACGTGCGTCCGCATTGATGTATGGTGCGAGGGGGCCATAGACACCCGACTTCATCAAGAAACCCAAGGTCTTTGCCAAGTCTTCAACAGACTTGACCTTGTTGATTCTTCGAAGCAACGGTTGGATCGGTTTGATGCCCGCGTCATTACGCGCTTTCATGTCGAGCACTGACTTATAAAGGTCACCGACTTTTTGAGCGGCCGTGCCAGGCTCTGCTTTGGACGCAGCTGCTTCCTCAATCAAAGCTCGCACTTCGGAGCGGGTCTTGTCATCCAGAACCGTAAAAATCCCGTAATTTGATTTGTCACCCGGAATGTCAGTTTTATCCAACCATTCCTGGTTGGCGTACCAATAAAAGTTTTCGCCCGGTGTGATGTCAGGACTGAACAGGGTCTTGTCGATGCCCGAGACTTTGCCTCCGTCCGATTTGGGCTCTGCTGCATGCGATACAGCAGGTATCAGGAAAGTCAACAAAGCGACAATCAGTAAAAAATGTTTGAACACGATGCTTCGATTGGGTTAAAAGGTCGGTTTTGAAAGTTCAGTGTTGAAAGTTAGCCGTCCAGTGGGGGACAACACCTTTTGCAACGCAATGCTTGCAAATGAAGGTTCCCGCTGTTCGCCCTCAGCTTACGCCGCAGGGGACCAACCGACTGGCTCGGAAACAAGTCAACAAAATAGAAGAGCGGTATGAAGTGAACAGGGTGGGTAAGCACAGCTTTGTGGCAAATCGATCGTTCATTCTCGATGCTCGATTGACTACGCGGTCGATCGACCTCCGCATATCGTAAGGTCTTCTCGTCGGTGTGTTAACTGCCTGGGGGGATTCGTCGGCAACTAATTAAACGTTATCGCGCAGG
>CAXGRW010000440.1:0-4920 GCA_964012125.1 uncultured Rhodopirellula sp. | reverse complement strand
CTGAATGCTCGGACACGTGGCTCTGTGATCCGGTCGATGTGCGATCTGGCGGCTCAGTCAGGGTTGATGTGGGATGCTCCTGCCATGGCAGAAGCGGTCAAAGCGCGTGAGAAAATGCATCCAACGGCCCTTGATTGTGGCGTTGCTTTGCTGCACCCTCGCAGACCGCAGACCTCCATTCTTGCGGATTCGGTGGTCGCGTTGGCGGTCTGCCCTTCCGCCATGCCTTTTTCTGATACTGGGCACCTGACTGACATCTTTTTCCTGATTTGCTCTTACGACGATGCGTCCCACCTTCGTATTCTTGCGAAGTTGAGCCGCATGGTGGCAGATGGTCAGTTGTTGACCAATTTACGTGCAAGCGAATCAGCGTCTGAGGCCCATCAATTTATCTGTCAGGCTGAAGAGGCCATTGATGATGCCTGCAGCGATCTCGCGTAACGGTGAAATCGAACAAGGATGGCCGAAGCTTCTACCGGTTAGTAAGAAACGCAGGCAAGGATGTGCACGATGGATCAAGTGGGTGTTTTCAATACCGGAATGACGGACGAGCGGCTATCCACGCCGGGAACGCTGATGTGGGTGGGTGCCGATGCTGGCTTTGAGTTTTTAGAGGCTCAGCGATATTGCCTTGCCCATGCTCCCCAAATCGCCATGCGGGCTTCTGTTATGGAGGGGCTTGAGCGACCGGCAGCAGAGGTGCGTGCCATTGTGATCACGCAAACTCAGCGTATCGCAGTCTCGCGATCTCAGATTCGGGACCTTCGGGAAGCGTACCCCGAAGCCAAGATTTTGTGTTTGATGGGGGCGTGTTGCGAAGGTATGTACGCCAAAATTCTTGATCCTGTCTTTAGTAAGACGGAACGGGTTTACTGCCATCAATGGGCTCAGGTTTTGCCAGAATGGTTGCGGTGCTGTGGAGCGATCGTGGCCAGCGAGAACATGAATTTCCGCTCTGTTGCTGTGGTAAGTGCAACGCCAGCAATCGGCTCTGCTCTGATGGATCTTGCTGAATCGGCGGGGGCGGTGACACTCTGGTGTCGAGATGTCTGCCGCTGGCAAATGCGGCAGGTCGATGCAGTGTGGTGGGACGATTCGGTCGCACGGGCTGCAACATCGGATCAGTGGAAAGAGCGGCTCGAGAAGTGCGCAACCGCGGATCGGTCTCCCGTCCACGCGTGGATCGCTAATGCTCCACGTTGCAGTCAGGTGAAGGCTGCCGCGGAAGGTGGCATTTCACTCACATTGAGTAAGCCGCACCGCATTGAGCCGTTGCTCTCTTTGTTGGGTACTTGTCGGCCGGAGCAGGCGAAATCAACGGCAGGGCTGCGGGTCGCCTGAATCAGCAGCAATCCGCCGGGCTGGATTCAGACTCGTCTGTAGCTGGATTGCTGTCGTTGGTTTTTCTGTCTCGAGCGTATGCTGAGCAGGTGTCGCGATTAGAAAATGCCCGCGCCAAAGTCGTCGTCGCCGTCTGTTTTTGGCGTTGCGGTAGTTTTTCGCTGTGATCGCTCTGGTGATCGTGGTTGCATTGGTGCAGGGACGGCATCAGGTGATTGATTGTCGATGCGTCTGGTCGTTTGGCTCTTGTGGGCAGAAGCCAGAGCGTCAGAGTCTTCGGCCAGTGCTGGATCTGCTTGCCCGCTATTGGACGTCTGCCCGCTATTGGCAGTGCCTGTCGCATCTCCTCGCTTGCCCGTCTCACCTTGAGTGGTTTCGGTGTTCACGGCTTTGCTGTTTAACGCGTCTGTTGTCTTGCGAGTACGATCTTCCCCGTGTTTGGGTTCGGTTTCATCAAGGTCGAAATCATCGTCGTATCGTGACCGATATCCGGGTTGTTCACAGCGGGCTAACTCGGCTTCAAGTTCGGCCAGAACAGCTTTCTGGATTTCTTCCCGGCATTCACTATTGATGGGATGCGCCACGTCCGCATAAAGCTTTTGCGGGGTCGCGTATTCAGCTTCGTCCTGCTGCAGTTTGGTGCCACAGTGATTGCAATATTTTGATCGCAAATGATTTTTGTGGCGACAGCGTTGGCAGTTGCTGCTCAGCTTTCGGCTGGGCATTGCGACAAACGGTCCGTTCGTGCCATCGATGATTTTCAGGTCTCGGATGACAAAGGCATTTTCGATCGTGATAGAGCAGAAGCCTCTCAAGCGGTCTTCTGATCTCTCCATCAACTTGATGCGAATCTCGGTGATCTCCACGTCCGACCCTCCTTAACCGGCCGGCATCACCGATTCATCGTCGGGATGCCTGCAAGCATGCTGGTGTTTACGACACATCGATCTTTGCGGGAACTTGCGTGCTTTGAGTAGCCATGACGAATCCGCCCGGCTCCAAGCGTGCTCGCAATTTCGATGCTGCCTGTTTTGCTTGACCCGATGAGGTCGAAATTGCAAAACAAGCAGACCCGCTACCTGTCAATTGACACGTTCTCAGCTCGTCATGCCACAGTGATTCAAGGATTTCCGCGATTTGCGGAGCAAGTTTTTTTGCCGGATCGGTGAGCCGGTTGAGCATCGCTGGCCCCAAGTCGGTGGTTTTTGGGTCTCGCAGTAGATCCACCAAGGCGGCTGCATCTATGGGGTTGGAAGGGACTTGTGAATTTGCGTAAACCGCCGCGGTGGACAGGCAAACCGCGGGAAAAATCACAATGCAGTCAAGTTTCTTGCCCAGCTCAATGGCCTTGATTTGTTCGCCACGGCCAGTCGCACGCGCACCATCTATTGGCTCCGTTCCACCCATGCCGAGGAAAAACGGCACGTCACTTCCGATCTGTGCCGCAAGCTCACTTAACCGTGGCGTCTCGCTGGGGATGTCGCAAAGGCGTGCCGCGCACAGGAGTGCAGAGGCTGCGTCACTGCTGGCGCCACCGAGTCCTGCACCCGCTGGTATTTGTTTGCCCAGTTGGCAGCAGAACCCGTCCTTGATCCCGAATGCGTCACGGAATGCTGCAAGTGCACGGTGTACCAGGTTGGATTCGTCTGAGGGGATGTCGAGTAAGTTGCGGCCTGTTGGGCTGTCAACCTCGACGCCCAAGCGTTGCGCGACGATCTGCAGTGATGGTAGCCATTCAACCTGCAGGTCAATTCGATTGTCGGGAATTCGTTGCAGTTGTAGTTCGTCACGCCAGTCGATCGGAATCATCACCGTATCAATCTCGTGAAAACCGTCAGGCCGGCGAGCAAGCAGTTCCAGAAACAGATTTAGCTTGGCAGGCGGACGCGTGTGTGCGGTCTTGGTGTATTGATCGGTGACTTGACGCATGTTTTTATCAGGATCCGAATCAGGCAGCGCGTTCCGAGAGATGGTCGCGTGTTGTGTGGGGGCTGACTTCACCCGTGGCGATAGGAGCAGTTTGGTGTGTAGGCACCGTGTTCGTGGAATCGTCCATGCTGCCATTCATGGCGATGATCGAAATTCCCAACTCTGTGGCAAGTTTAAGTGTGGTCTCGCGTTCAACCAGGATGGTTTTACCTGCTTCAATCGCGATTGCCTTGCCCTTTGCCTGAGCGACCTTTTGAACCGTTTGTGGCCCGATGGTGGGAACGTCAAATCGCATGTCCTGCTGTGGCTTGCTGACTTTGACCAGCGTCCAACCGCCTCGCCGGCATAGCTCACCGGTACGTTCGATGCATGCGTCGGTTCCTTCGATCGCTTCGACGGCGATCACTGTTCCGTCTTTGATGGTGATCGTCTGTCCGATATCCATACCGCCCATCTGCTTGGCGACTTGCCATCCTGCTTCGGCGTCAGATGTTTGCTGTTGCTTGGGCTTGGGCCCTGCCAATCTTCCTGCTTCCACGAGTAGCTCCGGTGCAAAGTCTGTTGCTGCGAGTACTTCCATGCCTGCACGTCCGTAAGCATCGGTGACAGCAATGAGTAAGCTGTCGTCTCTGGCGTCGCGTTGGCGGCCCAGTAGTGCAGGCCCCAGCGTGCGAATGCAGGTCAGGTCAGGGAAGTGCCTGAGCCAGACCGAGCCTTGGTACAGAATGTCCGCCTTGAAAAGCTTTCCGGCCATGGTGACCTGTTCGACACCGTTGCGATGAAAGTAGCGGATATGACCACCCAACTTTCCCACGCCCGACCACGTCACATGGTCGCAGATCGATTCCAAGTCAGTGCTGGCATGCCCGCGAATCGCGATGCAGCAGACCTGTCGACCTTCCCGTATCAGCGATTGGGCCACTTGTACTGGAAAGCTGCCCCAGCCGGCAACGAGTCCGATGGGGGGCAGTTGTTCGCCTGATTGGTGCTGTGCCATGATCGCGTGACCGCGTCTTGGCCAGTAACCGTTGCGGTCGATCATGCCGCTCGCTTGTCCTCGGAAGTGGCTTTGGAATCAATGGGACCTGACTCGGTCGAGTTTTGCTGCTCTTCAAACCGAGCCAGTTCGCGCCGCAATTTTTTTATCTCACGCCGCATTTCGGGCAGCTTTCTCTGCACCGCCATGATCTGCATTTGGTCGCGTTGAGGTGTCGCGGGAGATCCCAGGTAAACCTCGTTCCCAGGGCAATTGTCCATCACGCCCGCTTGGGCACCGACAATCGTTCCGTCCCCCAGTTCAATGTGATCTTTCAGGCCGACTTGTCCCGCCAGAATCACGTAGTCGCCAGTGGTGCAGCTGCCGGCAATGCCAACCTGGCTGCAAAGAAGATTGTGTTTTCCGATTCGGCAATTGTGCCCAATCATGACCTGGTTATCGATCTTGGTGCCCTCACCAATTCGAGTCGCACCGTAAGTACCACGGTCGATCGTCACGCTTGCACCCAATTCAACGTCTGACTCGATTGCGACATAACCCAGTTGTGCAGTCGGTAGGTGGCGACCACCCTCTTGGCGATAGCCAAAACCAGTGCAGCCAATCACGGTGCCGGCGTGAATGATCACGCGGTCTGCAAGCGTTGTGTATTCGTA
>CAXGRW010000439.1:0-4964 GCA_964012125.1 uncultured Rhodopirellula sp. | reverse complement strand
TATCAACGGGAGTCACCATCCCATACAGCGAAGAGTACCGAATACGAGAAACAAATCAGGCTTTAATAGCCGAACTCGCTGCCGTCAAACCAACTGGTGGAAAGAGAGGAGAAGTGACCGCACCCTTGGGCATCACATCAGATGAAAGTCCTGAAAATCGCAATGCTTTCCGTGGGGGCTTGGCATTGGCTAGAAGCATACGCGACGCATGGCCATGGTTTGTACTAGCTGGCTGTTGCATTTTTCTAGGCGACATTTTTGTGCGTCGAGTTGCCATTAACTTCGATTGGATTGGTGTTGCCCTTAAAAAGATCCGTGGAAAGTCCGAAGAAAAAGAGTCCACTACCACGGCGAGACTTGATGCGTTGAAGAAGAATAAAGATCTTTTAGATGAGGAACTGCAAAGACGTCGAACCAGCGTACGATTCGAACCAACTCAAACTTTGGATGATACCGACAACAACGACTGGACGGCGGACACAAAGGATGCAGCAAGGACCACCGGGGAAAACAAGAACATGGCCCCCGACCCTGAAGGCCCCTCGTACACTGAGCGACTCTTGGCGGCAAAGCGAAAAGCACGCAAAGATTAAACACCGTACTTGGATGAAAACAAATTCAAGTTCATAAAACTAATCGACAGCATTCTGCCTTGGCAATCATGCCCCTGCCAGCATCCAGGATCGAACTTCGTTGCTGCACCCCCCCACACTTCTAGCCAAACGTAAAGGCCAGTGTCGTTTTACATGACACTAGCCAACGGAAGCAAATCACTTACTTGGCTTGAATTCTTTCTGCCGGACTCGTGATGATCACGAGTCTACTAGCCCCTAAGTCTCACGGACAAACTGAGCCCTCGCATTGATGTCTCGGTAGGAGAGACAACAGTGACATCGCAGATAGCAAAATCTCGTTAGTCTATGAATGCATGTGGATGTCAAACGATAACGATTGCTTCAACTTTTCGTGAAGCACATGATTATTCTAGGGCCACTTGTAACGGTTAGCAGAGTAATGGAGTCACGTTTGTGAAGATTGGGTAAAGCAAAACTTGATAGTCAGAGACATTCGGTTTCGTCTTGTCGATCGCACATAGGGGCGGGAGGTATGCTGCAACAGGTGCTTCCACTGGTCAGGCTAAGGATTGCCGGCTAACGCTCACGGCGGTTACTCAATAAACTGACATGAATCAAGGAAGATTTTGCATGAGACGGGTTAGAAAATGGATCCACTGCACAATGGCGGTAGCCATCGCCGGCTCTAGCATCTGTGCTGTGAAACAGCAGACCAACGCGAATGAGCCAGCCGCGCTCGCACAAGCTTTGAACATGGAAGCGTCTGCGGAGCTTTCACAGCAAATTGCCTCTGTCAATCACAACAGAGCGATTTGGGACGAAGGGACAGAAACTGCTCTGGAAGCCGACGTTGCTATCGAGGATCAGTTCACGGCGATGCAGGACAGACTTGCAGCCTTGGAAGCCGACCTAGAAGAGGTCGCTGAGGAAGCGGGCAACAAGAGCATTGTCCACAGTGGATCGAGTAAATCCACCATGAAAGTAAGCGGTCGTGTTCATGTGGACGCCTGGGGTTTTGATCCTACCGGTGGAGATGTCCCGTTGCTTAATAGCAAGGGCGGGGAGTCCATTGACCCTCAAAACAGAATTGGGTTCCGACGTCTACGATTCGGTGTCAAAGGCACGATCCGCGACAACATGAACTACAAAATTGAGTTGGAGTTAGCGGGGGGCAATAAGTCAGAATTTCGCGATGCCTATCTGGGGTGGACAGATCTTCCCGTTCTGCAAACGCTTTTACTGGGTAACCAGAAACGCCCGTATGGCTTGGATCATCTGAACAGTTCACGCTACAACGTATTCCTCGAGCGTCCTTTTGTCATCGAAGCAAATAATCAGGATGCTCGCCGGCTTGGCTTGGCATCTTACGGATATTCTGACAACCTGCGTTGGAACTGGCGTTACGGTGTTTGGAACCAGCAAAACGTGCAGGGACTTGGGAACTACGTTGGCGACCACCTTCAACTGGAAGTCGCCGGACGGCTCGCGAGCACTGTCTGGTATGACGACATCAGCGGAGGTCGTGGATACATGCACATGGCTATTTCGGGAGCCCATGCAGACACCGCGCAAAACGATACTAATGAGGCGGAATTCCGAACCCGCCCAGAAGCTCGCTCTTCGAATCGTTGGATCAACACCGAGCAAATCGAGGGCTCTGATTACTACGACTTGCTGGGTCTTGAAACGGTTATCAACGTGGGCGCTCTGCAATTCGTCGGCGAGTACCAAAGCGTTTGGGTAAATCGTGACTTTGGTGGTGAAGACGTCAACTTCAACGGCGGCTACTGCTACGTCAGCTACTTCCTGACTGGCGAGCACATGCCTTGGGATCGCAAATCCGGCACGCTCGCACGGATCGTACCATTCCAGAACTTCTGGATGGTCAATCGCTGTGATGGATGCCGGGAGGCCGGGTGGGGTGCGTGGCAAATTGCCGCTCGTTACTCAAAGGCTGATTACAGCGACGAAAATATCTTTGGTGGTGTCGGTGAGTCATTCACCTTCGGTCTGAATTGGTATTGGAATGCAAATGCCCGAATGCAGTTCAACTATATCAACGGAAAAATCGATGACCGAACCGTTGATGGGACGCCAGATGTATTCGGTGACTACGACATTTACGGTGTCCGCTGGATGGTTGACTTCTAAGCCTGAAAAAACCAGAGAGTTGATATCGCACAAATCATCGCGTCCGAGAAGTGAGTCGGACAGAGTTAAATCAATACGAAAGGCCAACCATGAATCGTTCCCGTATCTACAGTCTGCTGATTGTGATTGCCATGACCGCAACTTATGCAACACACGCTGAAAAAGCGAACGCAGAAATCAACATCTGCTGCCCTTGCAAAAAATGTCCTAGCTGCGACTGCTCGCTTGAGGCCAAGATGGTTGACGTTGAGAAATCGTGCTTTGAAGTCGAGACAAAGACAATCTGCATTCCCCGCGTTGTCTTTCCATGGCAACGGAAAAAAGCATGCGGATCATGTGACTCCTGCGATGGCAGTGGCTGCAACAGCTGCGTCAACAACGGTGCAAAAACCCGTTGCATTCGCGTCATCAAAAAGAAAAAGTACACATGCCCTGAATGCCGGTACTCATGGACCCCCAACACATCGGGATGCTGCGACGCAGGCTGTGATGCTGCTTGCGATGACGGATGTGCCAAAACGGACATCAGTAAGACGCTACCCACCAAAGCCGTCAGTCATGGAGTTTCTCTGCCACCATGGCTGAGAACGAATGCAACACAAACAGAACCTCGCGAGTTACACACAACGGAACTGCAACCGGTTCAGATTCAGGCTCGCACTCCTTGGTCATCTTACAACCGTCAATGAAAGGCCGACCTCGAAATTGGTGTCGAGGCAACGCAGGACAGTTTGAATAGATAGGACGAGGCGTGATACGCCTCGTCCTTTTCTTTTGGAATCCCCCAACTTCTTTGGCCCCACACACCTCACAGGTCGCCACAGTCAAAGTCAAAAAAGTTTGATCAACTCCCGACAGAAGTCGGGCAGATCGTCAGGGCGGCGACTGGTGACATGGTTACGATCAACCACAACTGCTTGATCTGAAAAAATCGCACCAGCGTTCACCAGATCATCTTTAATCCCAGGTGAACCTGTCACGCAGACTCCCCGGTAAACACCTGCCGAGATCGGTATCCAACCTCCATGGCAAATCGCGCCAATCGGCTTCCCCGCCTTGTCAAAAGCCCGCACGAGATCAAGCACAACTTGATCTCGTCGAAGCTTATCAGGCATGAACCCACCTGGAACCACCAAGGCATCAAAGTCGGCTTCATCCATGTGCGTGATTGCCACATCACTTTGACAGGGATAGCCATGCTTGCCGCTGTACACCACTGAAGCTTCGGGGCCGGCGACTATGACCTCCGCCCCGGCCTCCTGTAACCGAAGCTTGGGATACCAAAGTTCTAAATCCTCATAAACCTCGCCAACCAGAATCAGAACCCGTCTACCTCTCAGCGAGACTTCAATCTCAGACATTCGTGATCACCTTTGCTGCAAAAAAAAATTTCCATCACACCCACCCACGATCCATTTCTGAGATACAGGAATTAACCAGCGATTCACTGCTCCTACGGGAAACCCACAAGCAGCAGTTGCAACACGATCGTGGAAGCTACTTAGTCACAACTGACCAACAAACGCAACCGCTACCACATGCGGCTAAATCGCCTCGTTCCCACGTTCTCCAGTTCGGATTCGAACACAATCATCCATCGGCAAGACAAAGATTTTTCCATCACCGATTTCACCTTCATCCCCAGATCGGCCTCCCGCAACAATCGCGTCAACGGTTGGCTTGACGAACTCTTCATTCACTGCGATTTGCAGTTGCACCTTCCTGAGCAAGTTGACGCTGAACTCATGGCCCCGATAGACCCCCGTCTGTCCTCGCTGGCGTCCAAATCCTTGGCAGTCCATGACAGTCAGACGAAAAACCTCAACCTCGGTCAAAGCCTCTTTGACGGATTCCAACTTACTTGGCTGGATGATGGCGATGATCAATTTCACGGATACGGGAGTCCTACATAGTGAGAAATGACAACCTATTACCACCTACAGTAACCTATCGAGGTACCGTGTAAAAAGCGGGCAGAGGGTAAGACTGACGTAAAAGCTCAATGGAAAAAACGTCATAACAAAAAAAGAGCCAGCCCAAGTGGGCTGGCTCAACGAAGTCCTCTGGCCTTGCCTGGCAAAACCCAGTCCCGGGTGAGCGAGGCGGACGCTCACCCGGGATACTGGGAGCTTCTGGCCCAGGCAAGAGCCAAGAAGTCTTCAACATATTTTTCAAAGTCTGCTCCTTACCGGTGACCCCGCTGCAGATCTGAAAGACCAACAACGGGGCCGCGGTAGG
>CAXGRW010000438.1:0-4972 GCA_964012125.1 uncultured Rhodopirellula sp. | reverse complement strand
TCGTTTGTTCGTTCTGCAAGGAGTGAGAGAGAGCGTGTTCACGAAGAGTTGTTTGGGAAGTTGCCATCGCCAGTAGTGGACCCAAATCCACGATCGCGTTTGGTGCTGGAAGATAGGCATATGCGTGGCTATGAAGTCATGCTTGACGTTTATGAAGATGTGATTGCCGCGGGGATTCTGCTGCTTCCAAAAGACATGAAGTCGGGTGAGAAACGGCCTGTGGTGGTGTGTCAGCATGGGCTGGAGGGTGTCCCGATGGACACAATCAGCGGTCCTGAATCACGAGGTTTCCGTGCGTACAAATCATTTGCCGCTGAATTGTGTCGACGCGGGTTTGTGGTTTATGCACCGCAGAATCCTTACCGGGGAGGTGACCGATTTCGGACACTGCAACGCAAATCGAATCCGATTGGTCTGTCGCTTTTTAGCTATATCATCCCGCAGCATTTGGTTACTTTGCGATGGTTAAGCGAATTGGAATATGTTGATCCTGAACGTATCGGGTTCTATGGGTTGTCGTACGGCGGTAAGACGGCGGTGAGGGTGCCTCCCATGCTGCCAAAGACTGCAGACGAACCCGGTTACTGCCTTTCGATTTGCAGTGCTGACTACAACGAATGGGTTGCGAAAAACGCATCGGTTGATGCCAAGTTCAGCTACCTTTGGACCGGTGAGTATGAGATCTTTGAATGGAACATGGGGCATGTCGCCAATTATGCCGAATTATCCATGTTGATGACGCCGCGTCCTTTCATGGTCGAAAGGGGGCATGATGATGGCGTAGGACTTGATGAGTGGGTTGCCTGGGAATACGCCAAGGTTCGACGGCATTACAACAAACTCGGCATTGGGGACTTAACCGAGATAGAGTTCTTTAATGGACCGCATACGATCAACGGGCAGGGAACTTACCGATTTTTGCATCAACATCTGCGGTGGCCAGAGAGACGCTAACTAGGAACGACCCCGTTTCTGTTACAGGGACTCAAGGTCGGCACGCTTTTGTTCGTAGGTTTCATTAAAAGCTAGCGTTTTTGGGTCCGGCGTGACTCCTCGCTGTAGACAGACTTTTGAGTAAAGTTCTGGCCACCAGTTGTGGTGCTCGGTTAATCCGGTTTCTTTGTATTCGTGCCAATTGCTGAGGACTTGGGACCAGCATTTGTCACCGTAAGCCATTGCTTTGTTCAGTGAGTCGTAGCGTGGCACGTACCAGCGGCGTCCGATTTGGGCGTGCAGCACTTCGTCCGCCCAGTCAAAATCTTGGAACAGCTTTGCCAAGGGATCACCACTTTCGGTTGCGACTTCCCATTCGTAACGTTTTCCCGTCTTTGGCATCAGTCCCTGCTCAATGAAGAACAGGACACCATGCCTTTCGCGTGGAGTAAGCTGTGTATTCAGGTTTTTTGACCAAGTGAAATTAATTGGGATGTCGGTCCAGTCGATGTTTTGTGACGCAAATCCAATTTCGCCCATCATGGCGTGGCGGGCTTCGTCCCACAGTTGACGCGTCATTTCCATGTGGAATTCCCATGGTTCGGCGTTGCCCAGGTCCGTCAGAATGGTGGCCATCACTTCGGGAACGTCTAATTCGCGTAGACGTTTGTAATAGATCATCAGAGTTTTGTCGGCCGGGGCGTATTGTTCGTCATACAGAAAGGCTTCAGGATTGACGCCTGCGTTGTAGGGGTCGCGGAATCTCTCGTCTCGTTGGGGTTCATGTTGATACGACTTTTTCTCGTCTGAAAACCAAGGCTCAGGCGTTACATCCTGGCGATCTGAGGTTCCATCGACCGAGCCGCATGAGCTCAGGCACGCCTTGAGATGTTTTTTCCAGTTGGTGTTCGCTGCCTTATCTTTGTCGACAAGTAGACAATCAATGCACTGCCCGCCGGTTTGACATAGTTCCGTCAGTTCGTAGGCCATCAACTTGGCGATGCGTACGGTTGGGGCATCCGCGACGGGATGAGCATCCACACGAAGACGTTCACACGCAGCGAGACATTCCGGCAGTATGACCAAGTAGACGCCTGAAAGAAATTGAACTGTATCGGGGCACCGTGAAAGTTCATCCAGGGTTGATTCGAGGCCTAAGTCTGGCACCTTGTCGAGGCCCAAAGGTGGTTCTCGCATTTCGCCGACGCGACTGCGGATGGACGTGACCTGCTCAGCACACAGGTAGGCGTGGTGACTGTAAAGTGTTTTCAATTCGTAGATTGGTTCGCCCGGGATTCTTGCGATCAGTGTTTCATGGACTCGTCGGAGAACATAGTGAAGCCGTTTCAGGCGTGTGACACTTTCATCGAGAGACCAGTCAGACTTGATCGCTCGACGCATTTCACATAATCCCGCCAACGCCGGCAGGTCTCGGTAGGTCTTGTGCTGTTCGAGTCCAGTCATCGGATAAATGTTCCTGCAAGGGTGTACGCTCGGCGGAGCGGTTGGCGCGCCGATCTTTTTCTGTTGACGCATGGGCGGGTGGTGACGCTCTGCTGCGTCAACGCAAAAGTGTTTTTCGCAATTTTGTTGGCTATGTCGTGCTGATAGTGTAGGGCGGTTGGCAGGGTTTTGATTGGATAGATTAAGCCGTTTTTTGTATAGAACCGTCATTAATCTGTCTTGTATCCGGTACGGGAGCAAACTGCTGGTGAATTTGCGTGGGGCACTGCTGAGCCATCGTCACAAGGGAAAGAGCGAGCCCTCCATCTAGATCTGGTTAGACAATACGTGCCCGTTTGCTGCGAATCAGCTATAACTAGACTTCACAGCGTGAGGTGACTTGCTCCGCGCACGTTGGTTTTCCCCGAATGTCAAACCTTCTCTCGTTCTGTCAGATTCCCACTCGTTGCCCCCCAAAAGTTTTATGAGAGTTTGTAGCCTGTTAATGATTCTGTGCTTTTCATCCTTGCTGTGTTCTGGTTCTGTGTTTGCCGAGGAAAGCTGGCCTGAATTTAGGGGGCCCGAGGGTGATGGGCATGCAGTGGGTGCGGACTTACCCGATAAAGTGGACGAGTCAGTGGTCAAGTGGAAAACGGCAATCCACGGCAAGGGTTGGTCCTCCCCGGTGGTTTGGGGCAACCAGATCTGGCTGACCACTGCGAGAGAAGACGGCTCAAAGATGTCAGTGTTGTGTGTCGATCGCACGACAGGAAATGTGATTCATGATCAAGTGCTGGTAGAAAATGAGTCTCCTGCTTTTTGTCATCCAATGAATAGCTACGCAACACCCACTCCCGTCATTGAGGAGGGCAGAGTGTATGTGCATTTTGGAACCTATCTCACCGCGTGCCTTGATACGGCTACTTGCAAAGAGATTTGGAGTCGGCGGGACTTGGCCTGTGATCATCACCGTGGGCCGGCTTCCTCACTCATCCTTCACGATGGGAAACTCTTTGTTGCCTATGATGGGTTCGATGTGCAATACGTTGTTGCTTTTGATGCCGAAGATGGCTCCACGCTCTGGAAGAAAGATCGTAGTATTGACTACGGTACGGACAACGGAGATCGCATGAAAGCGTATTGCACGGCTCAGGTGATTGTGGTCGATGGCAAAGAACAGTTGATCTATCCTTCTGCAGCAGCCACGATCGCTTACAATCCAGAAACGGGAGATGAGCTGTGGACGGTGTATCACGCAGGAATGAATGCCTCCGCCAGACCACTTTTTCACGATGGCTTGCTGTTCATTACTAACGGAAGTGGATCCATGGTGGCCGTGCAGGCCGATGGACAGGGCGACGTTACCGGGACGCACATCAAATGGTCCGACCGCAAAGGAGTTGCAAAGAAGTCATCTCAGTTGATGATTGACGGCTTGTTTTACATGAACAGCGATGATGGTATTGTTTCGTGTCGGGAACCAGGCACTGGCGAAGTCATCTGGCAAAAGCGTGTGGCTAAGGAGTTTGCAGCGTCACCGATCTTTGCGGATGGTAAAATCTATCTCTTCGGGACCTCGGGTGAGGTCGTCACGATCTTGCCAGGCCGCGAGTATAAGCTGCTTCACAAATCCGAGCTCGGTGATGGATACATGGCTTCACCTGCGGTGGTCGGAAATGATCTGATCCTGCGTAGTAAAAGTGATCTCTATTTGATCCGCAAGTAAGTGCTCTTGCGTGACTTTTCGACACGCTGCCGCGGTGAGGAATACAGTGGTGACCATGGGGGCCCGCTTGCGGGGCGGATTCTGCGCTGTTTTGCACGATTGGGTTGACAAGTATGTTGACGGCAATTACTTTGCATTGCAAAGTGATGTGCTGTTGGGGTAGTTCTTCGTTTGTCATTTGAGTGATTTCTACGCCAAGTTGAGTTTGGGAACGCGAAGATGAAGAACCCCTACGAGTCACCGAGTGTCCCAACGGACAAGCAGAACCCTGCACCGGGACAAGCTGTTGTGTCGCGCAGGCCCGTATCGCTCTGCTTCTTGCTGGTCTTGTTTAGTTGGACAGTGTTGATGGCGTTTATCAACCTGGTTCAAGAGGACTCGGAAAGTCGAGGGGGTCTGGAACTGGCTTCGATTCTCTTTTGTGTCATCCTTGCGGGGTTTAGCGGACTCAGTCAGGTTCCCGGTCTTGTCATTGGTATGTGGCGTTGGAAGGGGAGCAGGAACAGTGTGCTGCCGATGTTGTTAGCCTCGTACATCATTGCCTTGACGGGGGTGGCTGGGTTTACTGCATTCGCGTTGCAAACGGAACCATCGGATTCGATGAACAGTGCCGCCCACATGCACATTTTTATGTTCCCGTTATTGCACTTTGTGTTTAGCCTCATCATTTACGTTGTTGCGTTTCTTTTAACCATGGGCTGCGTGGTCTATTCGCGTTTCGGTTTGAGAGGACGGGATCCGCGAGTGCGGGAAGAGATACATGACGACCTGCGGTGAGGTCGGGGGTGTGGTTGAGTGATTTTTGATGTGCCGGTTTTTTTAACGGCAAAAGATACGTTTTGAGTTTACATCCAAAGGTGGGGCGTTCCG
>CAXGRW010000437.1:0-4972 GCA_964012125.1 uncultured Rhodopirellula sp. | reverse complement strand
ATGACCTGTGTTCGCAATGACCTGTGTTCGCAATGACCTGTCGAAACGCTGACCTACGAGGCCGTGTCTTCGATCGGTGGAGTCAACCATTCCACGAGGTCGTGGATCAACTCGTAGCCGAGATAACCGGCGACAAGCGCGATTGCTAGCGAACTCGTCCACAAGGCGATGTCATAAGTTCGGGTGGGTACCATGCGAGACGTAACCCGACGATAGCGGAAGTACAATGCCGCGAACACCACAATGACGAGAATAACGACCGTCGGCAGCCCTCCCAGCACAACCATCAAAGCAGGTTTTTCAAAGAACAGAAACAGGCTCGCCCAGACCGCAGGAATGATCCATGCGCATAGCGCGATGTAAAAGCGTCGCGTCTTTTCATCCCCAAAATCGAACACCCCGATTCGTGCAAACGCATCTGCGAACATTCGCGTCCAAGCAGCAAGCGCCGCAAACAGAGTCGAATAAAGCACAACAAAAGCGCCAACAACGAACAGCGAACGTGCCCAGGGCCCGAGAGACTCGGTGTACATTGTCCCCAACGTGCTGATCAATTCCGTGCTCTCGGGCACCATCTCCTGGCGATGCAAAATGGCAGCACCAAGAAGAAAAAACATCACAGTCATGAGTGTATAAGCAACCATCGCCAGCAGCGCATCCAGATACATGATGCGGATCCAACCTTTGGCTCTCTTTTCCCATTCTTCCGAATCATTTCGTGGACCGGCGTAGGAGGCGTATCCCTTTTCGAGCAACCAATAGTTGTATGCCATGATCTCATCACCTCCGACGCCTGTGATCCCGAAGGCACCGATGGCAATCAAAACAACAGCTTCGGGAGGGAAACGGGGAATCAGCCCCGAAGCAAACTCATTGATAGAGATTGCAAAATCAGTTGTTTGCAACGCGCACAAAGAAGCGATCGTGAATAACGTGAACAAACCAATCATGATCAAGGAAGCTTTCTCAATCAGTTGGTAGTACCCCCGAAAGACCAACAGAGACACTGACGCTGCGACGAGATAGGTAACCAGGCTGAACATCAGAAAATTATCTTCTGGGTTCAGTTCAGGGAAAAACTCGGTGAGCGCCAACACGACACCGCCGACGATTCCACCCACCTGGAACATTTTGCCGACCATCAGCAGCAGCCAAAGCCATATCGACCAATTTGCTTTACCGATCCGCGGCCCGGGCAGACTATTGAGTGAAGCCATCGTTGATTCACCCGAGCAAATCGCGTGCTTACCAAATTCGATTTGCACGGTGACTTTGACCAGACAGCTGAAAATGATGAACCACATCAGCATGAACCCCGCCTCGGCCCCCACGATGGTTGTGGCAATCAATTCGCCTGATCCGACGATTGAAGCAGACAGGATAAAGCCAGGACCGAGATACCGCAGACTTCCCCAAATGTTGGTGGGAGGTTCGCGTATTCCAGCTTCATTGCGACTATACGGGTCGCGAGGCGAACTACTGCCGGGTGACCCTTCTTGGCCCTGCTCGCTGGTCGGTGCTTCCGCAGTAATTGCAGGGGAGTCGTAGGGAGAGAAGTTGGGCAAGGACCTGCACTATGTTTTTAGGAGGGGCTTGGTTTCCGGGAGGCGTATGAATAGGAACCATAAGTTTACGGCATCGAAGCAATGGCTGGGGGCAGCTTGGCTGGAAAGCTGCATCAAACACGAGAACCAAGCCTGCGACCACCAAGCCTGTGAACAGAAATGAAATCTCTGGCCATCCCTCGTACCCACGGCAGAAAATCCGGGCAGCGGGAACTGGCAAGGCAATCAAGCTTCAACGCTTGCGGGTGTTTCGAGACCCTGATCATGGTTTCTGGCAACTTTCCAAGATTTTCTTTTTTCGAGTATCCATCCGGTAGTCATTTGCATCCGTTGCAAACAGGGGCAGTTGCAGACGATAATGCTGGGGCAAGGATCTCGTCACGAAGCCTCTGAAATCACCTCTGCCGTATGGCCTCACCTGCCGCACTTGATACCACGATCGCGGTGGTAACGCCTGAAAACATCGCCTTCGATTACCAGTTGGCGGGCCCTTTCCGACGTTTGCCCGCTTACCTGATCGACCTCGCTGTTCGTTGGGGTGTGATCATCATCGTGGTGGTTTGCCTGGCCCTGGCAGGACTAGTGGCAAGTTTTTCGGGCTTCGGATCAGTTGTGCTGGCCTCCGGATTCATCCTTTACTTTCTGATCAGTTGGTTCTACGGCACCGTTCTGGAGACCTACTTCAACGGTCGGACCATTGGCAAATGGGCATGTGGCATTCGGGTCATTGATACTGACGGTCGCCCCATCAGCGGGAAGCGGGCCATGATAAGAAACTTACTGCGTATTGCGGACTTGGCGCCCCCCCTGGTGTTAAGTTCATTTACGACTGATGCGATGCCAGTTTTTCTCCCGACAGGAATGATTGGCTTACTGACCATGATCTTGACTCGCCGAATGCAGCGTCTTGGCGATCTCGCCGCGGGTACCATGGTCATTGTTGACGAACGCGGTTGGCGATTACCTGTTGCAAAGGTTGATGACCCACGCGTTCCCGCGTTAGCATCATTTTTTCCCGGTGACTATCGCGTCAGCCGCAGCATGGCAAAGACACTAGCTATTTACGCAGAGCGAAGACATTATCTAACACCCGCACGTCGCCGTGAGATCGCGCGACACCTTGCAATCCCATTGATTGACCGATTCGAGTTCCGGGCTGACATCGACCCTGATCTTTTGATGTACGCACTCTACTATCGGGTTTATCTTTCGGATTCGTCAGATGAAATCGCCGACCTGGGACCGCTCGCTGGCTTCAGTCCGCTACGCCGTGATCAGAACAAGCCTCAGGGCCTGAGAGGTGACGCAACAAACCCGATTTCACCTGCTGTCCAAAAACAGCCCACTGGCACAGCCGCTGTCAAACCATCACCACAGGCTGGAGGTAACGTTCCTGACACTTCAATGCTGGGAAAACCCGTACCTAGGCCCCAATCTGGAATCGAACAACAGCCTGGCTCACCGCAGGAAGCACCACGCACGGAGGAGCAAAGATGAACGTAGCAAAGCTTCTTGAAAAGCGGCGAGTGCAATGGTCTGAACTTGAAAGACTTTGCGACGCGATGGAAGTGCGGGGGCGAACAGACAAATCGGGCTTCAAGCATCACCAAGGTGCTCAGGGAATCGCAAGATTTTCAACTCTTTACCGAGCAGCCTGCGCTGACCTCGCCTTAGCAGACACCTACCAATTACCTCCGGGCACCGTCACCTACCTGCATCGCCTAGTGGCGAGGGCTCATAACCAGTTGTACAGGGCAGATAAATTTGAGCCCCGAAGCTGGTCGACCATCATTTTCGAAACGGCTCCGAAACAAATCTTTTCTGATCCTTGCGTGCGGGTGGCCACGCTTGTGTTTTTTGGTCTATTTGCCTTAGCCATGTACCTTGGGCGCAACGACACCATCATCCCGGGATTTGCTGATCGCATGGTTGGGACCGAACAACTTTCAAGTCTGGAAGAGGCTTATGGAACACCCCTCGCGGGATCCCTTGATCATTACGTTTCCATGTCCGGTTTTTACATCATGCACAACACCGGGATCGGCCTACGTTGTTTTGCGTATGGAATTCTATTGATCCCGTGCCTATTCACGCTTGCCTATAACGCACTCGCCTTGGGAACGATGTTTGGATACATGGCTCGGCCAGACGTCGCGGGTGGTGACAATTTTTTTGAGTTCGTAACCGCGCACGGTCCTTTTGAACTGACTGCCATCGCGTTAGCTGCCGCGGCGGGGTTGCGACTTGGCATCGGCGTGCTCTACACCGCAGGCTTGGCCCGTACGGATTCGATCCGTTTGAATGCCATGAAAGCTGTCCCAGTGATGGCCGCATCAGCCCTCCTTTTTACGCTGGCTGCCTTCACAGAAGGTTTCATTTCCCCTAGCCCTCTACCTTATGTATTCAAGGCTGCCTGGTCTGTTTTCTCCTCCGGGCTGATCAGTTTTTACTTCGTTGTGCTTGGTTTCCCTCGAGAAGCGAGCGAGTTTGCATCTCGGTTACCAGCAGGAGACCAACCTGATGCAGCTTGACCAAACTCATGTGGTGATCCGCCTGCGCAAGTTCACCGAAATTGGCGACCTGTCGCTCATCATGATTCGACGGTATCCCGAAGCATTGCTGATTGGTTTTGGTACAGGGGCAATTGGCTGGGCAATTACCAACATGATCTTGCTCGGTTGGATTCCGTGGGAGGAGTCGCGGTACGGGCTGGATGATGAGGCAGCGTTTGGTGAAGTCTCGCGATACATGATATGGATGACGCTACTTATCATCCTGCAAACGCCTGCTGCAGGTGTTTTTGCCACCCTCTATCTCGGACAAGCAGTCTTTGAAAAGCGGCCGACGTGGAAGCACGTCATCTCCGAGGTCAAACGTCAATTCAAGCGATGGTTTTGGGTCTTGGGAGTTTGTCGCCTAGCAGTTCCCACCATGATTCTGCTGGCCTTTCGGTGGGGCCAGCCTGTCTCTGGGTTCTGGGACGTCTTTATCCCGCTCGTCATTCTGTTGTGGGCCACCGTGGTACGGGCAAATCGTCCATTTGCACCAGAGATTCTGCTTTTGGAGCAATGCCCATTACGAGGTTCGTCGGAATCTGTAATCACCATGGGCAAACGCTCCAAATCACTTCACGGCCCGATGAGTGGTGAACTCACCGGTCGCTTTGCATCTGTGTCACTCATTTTGACCGGCATCGCCTTGAGCTGCTTTTACACGCTCATTTGGTTCCGTGGTATCACGCTGGGATACTGGAACTTCATGAACTTGACGGTCCTACTCGTTTTCTTTCCGCTGGCATTGTGGTTTGTTGCGAGCGCGAGCGTGATCATTCGATTATTGAACTATCTGGACACAAGAATTCGACTCGAAGGATGGGAAGTTGAATTGTCGGTGCGAGCAGAATCATT
>CAXGRW010000436.1:0-4983 GCA_964012125.1 uncultured Rhodopirellula sp. | reverse complement strand
CCGGAGAGTCGGAATCCGGAGAGTCGGAATCCGGAGAGTCGGAATCCGGAGAGTCGGAATCCGGAGAGTCCAAGTCGGATTCAGGTGAAACTGAGTCAGAAGGCGGTAAAGATAGCGAGGGGAAGGAAGCGGAGCAGCAATCTGAAGATCGCAAGTCTCAGTCGAAGTCGAGCGATTCTCAGCAGTCGTCTTCAGATTCTCAATCAAGTGTGGGTGAAGCGATCTCCAACGCCGTGTCAATGTTGGGATCGGTGTTGAAATTTCTAATCATCATCGTGTTGGTGTTGATTATCGGCATCTTTTTCTATCGCAACTGGAGTCTGATCTGTCAGTGGTTTTCCAGTTTGTTTGCAACGCAAGATAATGCATTGGTTGGTGTTGAAGACGCGCCCGTCAGTGCTGCTGTCGATTCTCCACCTCGACCTTTTTCGAGTTTTCGCAATCCGATCGGACGTGACCCCGACTTGCGCCGTGTCATGGTCATCACGTTTCAAGCGTTCGAGTCGTGGTCGTGGGAATCGGGAGTGATACGAGGAAAAGAGGAGACGCCCGCAGAGTTCACTCGGCGTGTTGCCAAAACGCTTCCTGAGAAATTTTCTGCCCAGTTACCGAGGCACGCGGCGCAAGTCGTCGAATCTTACAATCGGATTGTCTTTGGTCGAGGAAATGCGACAAAAGGTGACGTCGCTGCCGCTGCTCATGTTTGGGATGTGATGAATTCACACTCCTGATGCATGCAGTCGTTCATTCGGACTCGCTTCTGTTCGTGTCAGTCTGAGCGAGCGATTCCTCATTGAGCGATTCCTCACTGACCGATTCCTCATTGAGTGATGCTGTGAAGCTCTGTTCTGCTATGCGATCGAGCATTTCATCAAATTCGTTTGCCTCATTTTGCAGAGTCAAGTCGATTTGCAAGGCGACCAGGTGTTTGCCACCGAGACGGTCTGTTTGAAGTTTGACTAGATCTTTGTGGGTGCAAACGATGTAGGCAATCTCATCTCCGAGTTGTTTTGCCCAGTCCCGAAGTGACGCAACGGTGTCTGGAGCGTAGGGGTCGTGGTCGGGCAGATGTCGTGCACTTTGCACGGTGGCACCACATTGGCGGACGGTATGTTCAAACGCGTCAGGGTTGCCAATGGCCGACAAAACCCCCACTTTCTGCTGATTTATATTGTTCAACGGCAAGTTGGTTTCCGGGTATTCCAACAAGCCGATGGGTGTGTGGTTGCTGGCTAAGATCGGTACCTCAGCGTTGTAGGTAGAAATCGTTTGTCGAATTGATTCGATTGCGGTCGGATCAACGGCTTGGCATCGTGTGATCAGTACTGCGTCAGCACGGCACAGGCTATCCATCGATTCTCGCAACAGTCCTCGCGGCAACTGGTAGCCGAAGCCGAATGGGCACGTGGCATCAATGACGACAATGTCGAGATCGCGGTGCAGACGACGGTGTTGAAAGCCGTCGTCCATCAAAATGATCTGAGCTTCAAGTTCTTCGACAGCTATCTGTGCTGCAGCCACACGATCAGGGTTCTGGATGTGGGGGACATCGGGCAGGCGTGCGTGTAATTCCATCGCCTCATCATTGGCATCAGCGTCACCACGGCCATAGCCACGACTGACGATTGCTACTCGCAGTCCCCGTTCTCGCAACCGCTTGGCAAGAAGACATACGATAGGTGTTTTTCCGGTGCCACCTGTGGTCAGGTTGCCGACGCTGATTACAGGAACATCGCATCGCTGAATGTCAGCGACTTGCCGATCGTAGTTGTGGTTACGTCGACGCACGGCAATGCCGTAGGGAACACTTGCCATGCGCAGCACCACCCTCATTGCCATGGCAATGGGGTCTCCGCGTTTACCGCTCATGATCGATCGATGATCCATCAACGAATTTTTCCTAGGAGTTGCGACGACCGGGATCGATGAGAGCGTCAGCGTCACTGCCTGGTTGGGTCAGTATTTCATCGGTGCTTTGTGGATCAATGGATCGACAGGCTTCGGTCAAGCGATCGGCTAGTTCGTCGAGTGGGTTTTCCCAGGTTTCGACAGTTGTTTCGATAGGTGGGATATTTGCCATCTCATCCAGCAGTAGGATCATGCGAAGACAATGTCGAAAAAGAATTCCCTCTTCTTTTTGAAGCTTGCGTGCTGTGACGTACTTGTTGAAGTCTCCGCCAAATTCCATCAACTCGCCAACAATCCATACCGGACGCACATTGACGTTGTGAACTCGCGGGAATTCGTGCCGAAACATGCGGAGCACTTTTTCGCCAATGGTAAGTGGCCAGACACGGGGTTCCTGGAACATCACACGTCCAAACCCACGGTCGACCACTTCTTCTTCCTCTTCCTCTGACTTCGCACCCAGTTCTTCCGCAGTAGCCAAACCGAGTTGCAGTAGTTGTGGATCGAGGCGACTGGTGGCCAGTGGGCCCGGTGGCATTTCTTCGAGTGATGGCATGCGGGTGAATCTGGCGACCGTGCCGGGGACCTCGAGCACACTTTCGAGTGCAGCAATGCGTTCTTGCGGATCAGCGATCGCCAATTGGTCTGCCAAGTAGACGCCAAATAGTGGGTTGATACTTCGCAGGTGAACCAATCGGTCTAGCCGTTCGGTGGGTTTCGCTGTCTCTGGTTTGTAGTTTTCGACTTCATAACCACGGCTTTCGATGAGTGCCGGATCCTGATTGTCTTCTTCTGCAGGTTGTTGGGGGTCAGTGCCTGGTGTGCGCATTTGGTCCAACAATCCGCCAAACAGTCCCTCGGTCTTGGCTGGCTCGTCAGCTTCTTTGGCTTTGGGGGCTGTTTTCGGTGCGGCAGCAATTGGCTTTGGGTCGAGTTCCACATATCCGGCTGACCAAAGCGTGATCAACATGCGGTTGAGGTCGCGCTGTGCTTCTTCGATTCCCTTTGGGGTGAGGAGTCGCCGACCCACCATATCTCGAAGAGGTTGGACGGACGGGTCTTTGCTGAAGAAATAGGCTAGTAGTCGCCACGGCAAGCGTCCGCGACTGGCCAGATCGTCCGCTTCTGCCTGTTGCAATTGCAGGAATTGTTGCTCGTTCCAGTAGGTTTCACCGGAGCGTCGCTTGGGCATTTTCTTTTTCAGCTGCTTCTTGGCCTTCATCAGGCCAGGATCTTTCGTGTCTTCGGGGATTGAGTCGTACTTTTCCCGCCAACGATGAATTTTGACATCGTCTTCGTGTGCTAAAGCAAAGACATAGCCTCGGTCGTCGAATTGTGGTCGACCTGCTCGTCCAAAAATCTGCTGTGCTGATGCCGTTTCGACCAATTTTTTTTTGTCTCTTGGGCCTTTGAGCAGGCAAGGCAATATCACGCTCCGCGCTGGTAGATTGATCCCAGCAGCAAGAGTTTCAGTACAGACGCAAAAGGCCAGTAGCTTGCGTTGAAACAGTTCTTCGACGATGCGTCGATAACGAGGCAGGATGCCAGCATGATGCACGCCAACGCCACGCATTAAAATTTGCTTCAGCTTCGGCCCAGCTCCTTCAGACATGCTTGCCTCATTCAGGTACTCCGCTAATTCGCTTTGACGCTGTTTGTCGATCAGCTTTTTGCCTTTGAGTAGCTCTGCGGTCGTCCAGCACTGCGATCGACTGAAGCAGAACATCAAGCCCGGAGTGCGTCGTCCTGTTTCATCTCCCGCTGCCAGTGTTTCGGACACGTCGGCCAGCAACTCATCAGCGATCCATTCGTATTGAAGTGGAACTTTACGCTCCGTACCAACAACCAATTGCAGACGGCGATTGTGGGCACGGTTGAGCCACGATGTGAACTCGAGCGAATTGCCGACGGTCGCGCTGATGAGCAATGTTCGGACATGAGCTGGCAGTAGTCCCAGAGTCAGTTCCCAGACAATGCCCCGTTCTCGGTCATTGAACGAGTGAAACTCATCCATCACCACGGCAGAGACTTTCGCAAAGTCAAACACTTCTGGGTTGAGAAGTCGATTCAATAATATTTCGGCCACGACTACCAGGACGGGGGCGTCTGGATTCACGCTGCGATTGCCCGTGACCAAGCCAACGCTGTCGGCCGAAAAACCCCAGCGGACGGCCGATTGGCGAAGTTCGTCCAGTTTTTGGTCGGTCAAGGCAATCAGCGGTGTCGTGTAGTACATCCGTTGACCCGTACGCAACGCCTCGTACACTGCAGCCTCAGCGATCAGCGTCTTGCCTGTGCCGGTCGGAGCACAGACCAGTACCCCTTGATCGCCAGTGAAATAGGCAAGTAAAGCTTCCTCCTGAACCGGGTAAGGATCGAAGGGCAATCGATCAAAGTACTCGGATGCAAGCTCATCGCGGTCGGGAAGATCGCTCGGCTGATTGATGTTGTGCTGATCGTCGCTTGGCTTATTCATGACCGCACACTTATAACAGCCACAGGCCACTGTTGGCAGATGCGACGAGCTTGTCTGGCTGTCAGGCAGCAAAAACACGCGATTTTGAGCAGTCAAATGACCAATTTAAGACAGGATGCCGTCGAAATCTGGAATGCAGGCGTCGATGCAGTGCGGGCCGAGGGGCTCGTGCAACGAGAAGTCAATGTTGATGGTGATCGGTTGATTATCGGTGCACAGCAGTGGAAACGTTGTGACTTTGATCGGATTCTGGTTGTGGGGGCAGGCAAAGCTGGTGCTGCGATGGCTCGCGGATTGATTGCATCCCTTGGCGACTGGCTGCCAGTTTTTGGCTGGGTCAACGTGCCCGAGGGAACAGAGGTTCCGAAAATCATTGACGGAAAAACGTTGTCAGGGAACGTGCACCTGCATCCCGCCCGACCCGCCGGAATCAATGAACCGACAGCCGAGGCGGTCATTGGTACCGAGCAAATGATCCAGAAAGTAAGTGATGCAGGGAAACGAGATCTTTGCATCGCTCTGATCTCGGGAGGAGGCAGTGCTTTGATGCCGGCACCGCATCCCAAAATTAGCTTGGCGGATAAATTGGAAGTGACGAG